>NZ_JBEZGQ010000479.1:0-6305 GCF_040650095.1 Actinoplanes sp. NPDC048791
CTCCCGCACTCCCCGGGCCCGGGGCAGGGCCGGGGCGAGCAGTGCCTCGGCCCGGGCCCGGGACCGTTGCGGGTCGGCGCTGGTGAGCGCGAAGGCGCTGAGGGCGGCGGTGCCCGGGCTCTGCGGGCGGGTGACCGCGCTGTTGAGGATGACGCGGCACGCTCCCTGCTCCCACAGCTCGACCGGCTTGGAGCGGTGCTGGCCGGTGTGGGCGAAGCCGAGCCCCCGCAACGCCTCCTGCAGCACCGGCCCGGAACGGCCGTCCACCGTGAACTCGCTGAACGCGTGCACCGACAGCGCCGGCGCGGCCGGCAACCGGCGTACCTCGATCGCCGGGGGCTGCGCCGGGAGGCTGTCCTCCAGGCTGATCAGCGAGCGCATCGCGTCGATGGCCGTACGCCGGGGGTCGGCCTGCCGGAAGACGTCGTTGAACACCTCCAGCGACAGCGGCCCGGTGTAGCCGGCGGCGAGCACCCGCTGGACGAAGCCGGTGAGGTCGAACGTGCCCTGGCCGGGGAACAGGCGGTGGTGCCGGCTCCACTGCAGGACGTCCATGCGCAGGTGCGGGGCGTCGGCCAGCTGGAGGAAGAAGATCTTGCCCGGTGTGATCCGCGCGATGTCGTCGGTGCCGGCCTCACGCGACAGCACGTGGAAGGAATCCAGGCACAGGCCGAGCGCGGGGTGATCGGCGTCCCGCACGATCCGCCACGAGTGGTCCCAGGTGGACACGTGGCGGCCCCAGGCCAGCGCCTCGTAGGCGATGCGCATCCCCCGGGCCTGGGCCCGGTCGGCCAGCAGAGCCAGCTGCTCGGCGGCGAGAGCGTCGTCGTCGATCGCGGCCGGGGAGACCGACGAGCAGACCAGGACGGTGTCGGCGCCCAGCTCGGCCATGACGTCGAACTTGTGCTCGGCGCGGGCCAGGTTGGCCGCCAGCAGCGGCGCGGGGACCGCCTCGAAGTCACGCAACGGCTGGTACAGCTCGATGCCCAGCCCGAGGTCGGCGCACCGGGCCCGTACCTCGGCCGGCGACCATGGGGCCACCACCAGGTCGTTCTCGAACAGCTCGATGCCGTCGAAGCCGGCCGCGGCGGCTGCGGCGATCTTGTCGTCCAGCGTCCCGGAGACACACACCGTCGCGATCGACCGGCGCAGACGGCTCGCGGTCATCGCTCAGCCCCCGGACCGGCCGAGGTAGCCCACGACCATGTCGGCCAGCATGGTCCGGTAACGGTCGCGGGCGGACGGGTCGAGCAGGTCGCGGCCGAACAGGGCGCCGAAGGTGTGCCGGTTGGCCACCCGGAAGAAGCAGAACGCGCTGATCATCATGTGCACGTCCAGCGCGTCCACGTCCGCGCGGAACGTGCCGTCGCGCTGGCCCCGGGAGAGCGCGTCCTGCAGGACGCCGATCGCCGAGCTGTTGAGGTCGACCAGCCGCGCGACCTTGGACATGTTCTTCGCCTGCTGGGAGTTCTCCACCCCGACCAGCTTGATGAACGTGGGGTGCGCCTCGTGGTGGTCGAAGGTGACCTCGGCGATGCGGCGGATCGCGGCCACCGGCGTCAGGTGCTCGACGTCGACGGTGCGTTCGGCTGCCCGGATCTCCGCGTACGCTCGCTCCAGCACCGCCAGGTAGAGCTGCTCCTTGCCGCCGAAGTAGTAGTAGATCATCCGTTTGGTGGTGCGCGTCCGCGCCGCGATCTCGTCCACCCGGGCACCGCTGTAGCCCTGGTCGGCGAACTCCCGGGTGGCGACGTCGAGAATGTCCGTACGGGTCCGTCCGGCGTCGCGCCGGCGGTCGACCTCGGGTTCTGGTGCCGCTCCCGGGCTCATCACGCTCCTTGTATACGAACTAGTCCGTACATCATGCCTCATGAATCCGTCAGGCGTGATCGTCGCCCGGCGTACCGTGGAAGAGCGTGCGACGGCCCGGCCGGCGACGCAGAGAGGTCTCCCCTGATGGCCCGCTTCGACGTGTCCCTCGACGTGCGCGCTCCGGCTTCCCGCGTGTGGGCGGAGCTGGTCGACTGGCGCAAGCACGCCGACTGGGCGCCGCTGACGAGCGTCCGCATCACCAGTGCCCGTCCCGACGGGGTGGGCGCCGTCTTCGTCGCCCGCACGGGGATCGGCCCGCTCGGCTTCGACGATCCGATGACGGTGGTGCGCTGGGAGCCGCCCGCCGGTGACGCCCCAGACGACGCGCCCGGCCGTTGTGACGTGGAGAAGCACGGCCGGGTCGTGCACGGCCGGGCCTGGTTCGTGGTCACCCCGCTGCCGGGCAGCCGCAGCCGGGTCGTGTGGAGCGAGGACATCACGGTCAGCCCGCACCGGCTCACCCGGCTGACCGCTCCCCTGCTGTCGGTGGTCGGCAAGGTGGGCTTCGCCCGGGTGCTGCGCGCGATGGCCCGCGAGGCCGAACGCCCCCTCGGCCGGGCCTGACGCCCGCGGCGTCAGCCGCGCTTGAGCCAGTGGTCCAGCCAGGCGAAGGCCTCGTCCTGCATCTCGCGGACGAAGACATGGCCGAGACCCGGCCACACCTTGGTGCTCAGGCGGTGCCGGGCCCGCTGGGAGGCCCACACCGCCCGCATTTTCGCGTACGCGACCTCGACGCCGGCCGCGGTGAACAGCGGATCGGTCTCCCCGTCGAGCAGCATCATCGGCCGGGGCGCGGCGATGCTGGCCACGTCCGGGATGTCGAGGTAACGGGGCAGGCCGGGGTGCAGCATGAAGAACGCCGACTGCCCGCGCAGCGTGTTGTTGCCCGGGACCATCATCTCCTTGAGCCCGGTCATCCAGCAGGCCGAGACGGTGGCCGCGATGTGGTCCGACAGGGCCGCGACCTGCCACGCCCGGTAGCCGCCGAGGGAGAAGCCCACCGCGGCGATCCGGCGGCGGTCGATCTCGGGCAGCGTGGCCAGCATGGCGGCGGCGCGGACGTCCTCCCGGGCCATCAGCCCGGACGGCGACGACCCCAGGTTGAAGAGGTTGCTGGCCAGGGCCTGCTGCCCCTCGTAGGTCAGGCCGCCGCGGTCGCCCCAGCCGAGGGCGTCGACGGCCAGGACCGCGTACCCCCGGCGGGCCAGCTCGTCGCCGATGAACCGGCCCGAGAAGTACCGCTGTGCCCAGGCCTGCGCCGACGCCCGGCGGGTGTCGTCGTACCAGGGTTCGATCAGCTTCTCCTTGCCGATGTCGAACTTCGCGCCGTGGTCGTGCAGCAGCAGCGCCGCCGGGAACGGCCCCGGCCCGTCCGGGATCAGCATCGACGCCCGGACCCGGCTGTGCCGGGTGACGTCGAAGAGCACCAGGCGCCGCCGGTAGCCGTCGTGAGCCTGCTCGTCGACGATCTCGACGTCGAAGGGCGAGCTGTCCTCGGGCTGCCACAGCAGCTCCTCGACCTTGGCGCGGGCCCGCCGCTGCCAGGTCCGGAAGCCGAGCCGGCGGTTGCGGCTCCAGGCCAGCGGGAAGTCCAGCCCGGCCTTGAGCTGCTCGGCGAAGACGGGCAGGCCGCCGTCGACCACCGCCGGGCCCTCGAAGGCGGGGGCGGCGAACCCGGCCGGGCCGGGCGCTGCCGCGGAATCCGGGGCCGGCAACTGGCCTGAGGCCAGGGCCAGCGTCGGCAGAGTGACGAACGCGCGGCGCTTCATCCATTCTCCTTCGTCGATGGATATCGACCGTAGGAGCGGCGCCGCGCCGCTGTCAACGCTGCCCCGCGCCGGGTGCCGCGGCACCCGGCGGGGTGCAGGTCAGGCCGGGATGTTCGTCACCCCCAGGCCGTGCCCGGCGAAGGTGATCAGGTCGGGCATGGTGAAGTCGCCGGGGGTCGCCGACGGCAGGAACGGCTTCCAGTCGGGCT
Source organism: Actinoplanes sp. NPDC048791 (assembly GCF_040650095.1). Taxonomy (NCBI): domain Bacteria; kingdom Bacillati; phylum Actinomycetota; class Actinomycetes; order Micromonosporales; family Micromonosporaceae; genus Actinoplanes; species Actinoplanes sp. NPDC048791. Next base: position 3,851 of record NZ_JBEZGQ010000479.1, read on the forward strand.
GGTTGCGCAGGTAGGAGGAGGCGTCCTTGGCCAGCAGCCCGAGGAACACCTCGGCGACGATGCGGCCGCCGACCTGCCCGAGGTGCCGGCCACCGGCCTGCACCTGGGCCTCGCGCAGGATGTAGTACCACAGCGGGGCCGGGCCGCCGCCGGGCAGACCGAGGTCGTCGTCGGACAGCACGTCGGCCGCCATGTGGTGGGCCACGTCCTGCCCGGACGGCAGCAGCAGGCGGGCGCCGCGGGTCAGGTTGCGGTCGATCAGCGACGGCCGGTTCGCGGCGATCTCCGGCGGGAGCGCGGCCAGCGGGTCGGCGAGCTTGGTGTCGATCAGCCGGGACTTCTGCAGCGCCTCCTGACCGGCCCCGTCGACCTCGAAGAAGCGCGCCCACTCGATGGTCCAGAACCGGGGCAGGATCCGGAAGCCACCGAAGTGCCCGAGCGGGTTCTCCTCGGAGATCGGCTTGGCGGTGAACGTCGGCAGCGGCCCGACCAGCGTGTTGAGCTTGTACCGGCCGCGGATCATGGAGTGCCCGAACCGGTACGCCGCCACGGAGAACTCGACGGGCATGTACGGGTCCTGCTGCCACAGGTAGAACTGCCGGTCGACCCGCGGATACCGGCCGCTCTCGTCCAGCACGCTGCCGAGCATGTCGGCACCGACCGAGCGCCGCAGGAAGTCGTGCACCACCATCCACTGGTAGTGCCACCGTACGATCCGCTGGGCCGCCTCGAACGCGGTCTCGCTGCCCCGCCGCAGCGTCGGGTCGTCGTGCACCCGGTCGACCACCGCGTTGTGGAACTTGAGCATGGTCAGCTGCAACTGGCTGACGAAGGTGTTCTCGTCGTTGCGGGGATCACCGAGCAGGGCGGTCTCCTGCGGGTTGCGCGGCAGGTCGTCCTCGTCGTCATGGTGACCGATCAGCAGCTTCTCGCCGCCGGAGTCCTTGTCGTAGAGGAACGGGTCGTCGACCGGCCCGCGCCCGTAGACGCAGTCGAGGTCGAAGCGGGGGCTGCGGAAGTTGGTCAGCGCGTCCGGGTCGTTCTGCCGGTCGAGGCTGGACACCGGGTCGAAGGTGAGGTCGTGGTCGATGAACTGGCCCAGGTAGGTGTAGCCGGCCGGGATGTCGGGGTTGTCGGACTCGGGGCTCGGCCCGGTCGCGTTCTCCTTCATCAGCTCGGCGATCTGGGCGATCCGCTCGTCGCTCGGCACGAACGGCGGCAACCGGAACATCCGCCCGAACCGGCCCTCGTGCAGCCGGGACACCGGGACGTAGGACAGGCCGCGTAACTCATAGCCGTGGCCGCGCGCGGAACGGCGTGCGTAGCCCAGACCCTGACCGGAGGTCGCCCCGGCGACGAGTTGCTCGGCGGTACGCGGAGCATGGACCTGCGGCGTGGATTTGTGGTTGTCGACAGACATGGATGTCCCCTCGGAAGGCAGCAGGCGTGGGATGACGTGGGCACTCACAGCGGGTGACCGAGCGGCGTCCAGCCCCGTCGGGCGACACCACGACCGTCCGGATTCCGGCCCGTGACCAGCCTGGACCCGGCACCGGCCGCGGGCAACGAAGTGTCGTTGATTACGCACCGCAGCACTCCCGGGCGAGGAGTTCGACCTCGGACGGGTGTACCCGCGGGTGTACCGTTGCCGGCTGGTAACACCCGCTGCTGACCGGCTCTCCTGATCATGGTGAAGTGACCGATGCCCCTCTCCGCCACGCTGACCCATGACGCCATGTTCTACGGCAGTGACGACGAGTTCGTATCGGCGCTCGTCCCGTTCGCCCGGGAAGGGCTGGAGCAGGACGAGGCGCTGGTCGCGGCCGTGACACCGGCCAACATCACCCTCCTGCGGGACGCGCTCGGCGCCGACGCCGCCGCGGTGACGTTGATCGATCGCAACGAGTGGTACAAGCGGCCCGCGACCACGGTGGCCGGCTGGCAGCGACTGCTCACCGACGCTCTCGCCCGTGGGCACAAGAGTGTGCGCCTGATCGGCGAGGTCGGCTTCGGCCCCCGCCGTGAGCACCCCACCTGGACGCGGTACGAGGCTGCCCTCAACGACGTGTTCGCGCAGGCGCCGGCGTGGATCGTGTGCCCGTACGACACCCGGGCGCTCCCGCCGTCGCTGCTCGACGACGCCCGCCGGACCCATCCGGCGACCTTTCACCCGCGGCGCTGCCCCAGCGAGCAATACGTGGAGCCCGAGCAGTTCCTGCACAGCGTCGCCGAGCCGATGCCGCCGATCACCGGACCGCCGGTGCTGAGCCTGGACGTGGCCGAAGGGGTCGCGGCTGCCCGTCACGCCGTGTCCGCCCTGCTCGCGGCGGCCGGCTGGGCGGGCCTCGATCGCGGCGACGATCTGATCCTGGTGATGTGCGAGATCGTCACCAACAGCATCCGCCACGGCCGCGGCCGGCGGGAGCTGCGGCTGTGGGCGCACGACGGGAGCGTC
>NZ_JBEZGQ010000480.1:0-6302 GCF_040650095.1 Actinoplanes sp. NPDC048791
AACGGCAGCGGGCAGCGGGCGGGCGGCGGTCGGTTGGGCGCTGGGTCAGCGGGGTGTTTTCCAGGCCGTAGCCCGGCGGGCACGCTCGACCGCCCCCGGCAGCGCCGCCATCAGCGTATCGACATCCTCGGTCGTCGAGGTATGACCCAAAGTGAAGCGCAGCGACGACCGGGCCCGGTCGTTGTCCGCGCCCATGGCCAGCAGGACGTGCGACGGCTGCGCCACCCCGGCCGAGCAGGCCGACCCCGTCGAGCACGCGATCCCCTGAGCGTCCAGGAGCAGCAGCAACGCGTCTCCCTCGCACCCCGGGAAGGAGAAGTGGGCGTTACCCGGCAGACGATCCGTGGCGTGGCCGTTGAAGACCGCGTCCGGGATCGCCTTGTGGACCCGTTCCACCAGTTCGTCGCGGAGGGCGGCCACCCGCTGGGCGTACTCCTCGCGGGTTTTGACCGCGGCCTCGACCGCCACCGCGAACGCCACCACTCCCGGGGTGTCCAGGGTCCCCGAGCGGACGTCGCGTTCCTGGCCGCCGCCGTGCAGCAGCGGGGTCGCGGCGATGTCGCGGCCCAGCAGCAGGGCGCCGACGCCGATCGGGCCGCCCAGTTTGTGGCCGGTCACTGTGAGGGCGGCCACGCCGCTGGCGGCGAAGTCGACCGGGACCTGGCCCACCGCCTGCACCGCGTCGGTGTGGAAGGGGACGCCGGCCCCGATCGCCAGGCGGGACAGCTCGTCGATCGGCTGGATCGTGCCGACCTCGTTGTTCGCCCACTGGGTGCTGATCACCGCGATCTCGTCGCCGTGCTCGGCCAGCAGGGCCGCCAGTGACTCCGGGTCGACCCGGCCGGTCGCGTCGACCGGCAGCCAGCTGACCTCCGCGCCCTCGTGGGTGGCCAGCCATTCGACCGCGTCCAGGACCGCGTGGTGCTCGACGGCCGAGGCCACCACCCGGTTACGGCGGCGGTCGGCGCCTCGGCGGGCCCAGTAGATGCCCTTGGTCGCGAGGTTGTCGCTCTCCGTCCCGCCGCTGGTGAAGATCACCTCGGACGGGCGGGCACCGAGCACCGCGGCGATGCGTTCGCGGGACTCCTCGACCTGGCGGCGGGCCCAGCGGCCGGCCGCGTGCAGGGACGACGGATTGCCGACCTCGCGGGCGGCCGCGACGTAGGCGTCGAGCGCTTCGGCGAGCATCGGCGTGGTCGCCGCGTGATCCAGGTAGGCCATCAAGTGAAGCTTATGCCTTGAGCCGTCAACCGAAACGATCCGGCTGGATGGAGCGCGGAACGGCCCGGCGGAGAACCCGCCGGGCCGCTTCCTCACGCCGGTTACTTGCGCTTGCGGATCTCGTCGTTGGCCTGCGGTACGACCTTGAACAGGTCGCCCACGACACCGAAGTCGGCCAGCTCGAAGATCGGCGCCTCGGGGTCCTTGTTGACCGCGACGATGGTCTTCGAGGTCTGCATGCCGGCCCGGTGCTGGATCGCGCCGGAGATGCCCAGGGCCACGTACAGCTGCGGGGAGACCGTCTTGCCGGTCTGGCCCACCTGGAACTGGTGCGGGTAGTAGCCGGAGTCGACCGCCGCGCGGGAGGCGCCCACGGCCGCGCCGAGCAGGTCGGCCGTCTCCTCGACGAGCTTGAAGTTGTCGGCGTTGCCGACGCCGCGGCCGCCGGACACGACGATCGAGGCCTCGCTGAGCTCGGGGCGCGAGCCCTTCTGCTCGGCGACCCGCTCGACGACCTTGGTCAGCTTGTCGGTGTCGGACGCGACCACGGTGAGCTGCTCGACGGCCGGGGTGGCCGGCTGCGGAGCCGGGGTGACCGAGTTCGGGCGGATCGTGATGATCGGCACGCCCTTGGTGACCCGGGACTTGACGATGGTGGAGCCGGCGAAGACCACCTGGGTGGCGGTGCCGTCCTCGGCCACCTCGACCGCGTCGACCAGCAGGCCGTTCTCCAGCTTGACGGCGAGCCGGCCGGCGATCTCCTTGCCCTCCTGGGTGGAGCCCAGCAGCACCGCGGCGGGCTGGACCCGCTTGACCAGCTCGGCGACGACGGTGGCCTTCGGAGCCACCAGGTAGCCGTCGATCTCGTCGCTCTCCGCGGCGTAGATCTTCTCGGCGCCGTACTCGCCGAGCTTGCCGGCGAGCTCGGCCGCGGCGCCGGGGCCGCCGAGCACGACGGCCGAGACCGAGCCCAGGGTACGGGCGACGGTCAGCATTTCGAGGGTGACCTTCTTGACGCCGGAAGCCTGCGAGGCCTCGACGACGACCAGTACTTCAGCCATGGTGGGAGCCCTTCTCAGACGAACTTCTCGGCGGCCAGGTACGCGACGAGCTGCTCGCCACCCGTACCCTCGTCAGTGATCTTGGTGCCGGCCGAACGCGGCGGCCGCTTCGCGAACTCGACCACCGCGGAGGTCGCGCCGGCGGTGCCGACCTCGTCGGCGGAGACGCCCAGGTCGGCGAGCGACAGGGTCTGCACCGGCTTCTTCTTCGCGGCCATGATGCCCTTGAAGGAGGGGTAGCGCGGCTCGTTGATGGTGTCCCAGACGCTGACCACGGCCGGCGTGGCCGCGGTGACGACCTCGTAACCCTCGTCGGTCTGCCGCTCGGCGGTCAGCTGGCTGCCGTCGACGGTGAGCTTGCGGGCGCCGGTGAGCGCCGCGACGCCCAGCCGCTCGGCCAGCATGTGCGGCATGACCTGGACCCGGCCGTCGGTCGACTCGGCGCCGCAGAGCACGAGGTCGGCGTTGAGGGTGCCCAGGGCGGCGGCCAGGACCTTGGAGGTCGCGACGGCGCACGAGCCGTGCAGGGCGTCGTCGGTGATGTGTACGGCCTTGTCGGGGCCCATGGAGAGCGCCTTGCGGATGGACTCGGTGGCCCGCTCGGGTCCCATCGTCAGCACGGTCACCTCGCCACCGTGCGCCTCCTTGATCTTCAGCGCCTCCTCGATGGCGTACTCGTCCATCTCGTTGATGACGTTGTTCGCCGAGGACCGCTCGACGGTGTTGTCGCCCGGGCTCAGGGTGCGCTCAGCACCGGAGTCGGGTACCTGCTTGACCAGTACGACGATGTTCATCGCGCTTCGACGACCCTCCTGTTTGTGGACGCACGCCTGCAGCCGTGGCTGCTGTCCCCCCGGCCGATGTTACCCGTCGGTAGCATAGGGGTCTCCACCACCGAGAGTGACTCACCTCACCGATGGATCTGATCCATCTTCTCCCACGGCAGCGACGGAGGGGCCGCAGGAGCCGGGTGCGAATGTTCACTTCGCTGGTCGATAATCACCCGGTGCTCGACCAGTGGTTCAACCCGCAGAAGACCCCGATGGTCGGCGAGAAGCCGGACTACCGGTTCTCGCTGGCCAACGAGCGCACCTTCCTGGCCTGGATCCGGACCGCGCTGGCGCTGCTGGCCGGCGGACTGGCCTGCGCCCAGTTCCTGCCGCCGTTGCCGATCGCCCACCTGCGCGAGGGCATCGCCATCGCGCTGCTGCTGCTCGGCGGGGTGGTCGCGCTGCGGGCGGTGGACCACTGGGCGCGTACGGAACGGGCCATGCGGCTCGGCGCCGACCTGCCCAAGTCCCGCTTCCCGGCGATCCTGGCGCTGGTGGTCGCGTTCGGCGCGCTGCTGCTGGTCGCCGCCGTGGTGATCAAGGCAGTCGGGTGACCACCGATCCCGGCGCGTCGGCCGAACGCACGAGGCTGGCCTGGCGGCGTACCGGCCTGTCGGCGGCCGCGGTCGCACTGCTGGCGGCGCGGCCCGCGTTCAGCCCGGCGGCGGGACCCGGCACGTATCTGGTGGCGGCGGGCGCCCTGGCCGGCTGGGCCGCGCTGGTCGCTCTCGCGTACCGCCGCGCCCGTGGTCTCGGGCTGCAGCCGCCGCAGCCTGGTCAGCGCACTATCACCGCCTATGCGGGCATCACGGTGGCCTTCGCGGTCCTCGCAACGGTGCTTGTCACGCTCTGATCGTCGCCGTTACTCCTCCGGCGCGTCATCATTGCCTCATGGTCCGGTTGTTCGTCTTCCTGGCTGCGGTGCAGCTCGTCCTTCTGGTGCTCGCGCTCATCAGCGCGTTGTCGGTCCCCCGGGTCCGCAACATGCCCCGAGCGCTCTGGGTGCTCGTCATCCTGCTGATCCCCCTGCTCGGTCCGCTCGCCTACTTCGTCTCGGGACGCCCCAAGGCGCCGCCGCGTGAGCACGGCCCCGTGCTGCGCAAGCCGCGTCCGGCCGCGCCGGACGACGATCCCGACTTCCTGCGCTCGGTGGACACCGAGCAGTCCAAGCGCGACCGGGAGCTGCTCGCCCAGTGGGAGCGTGACCTGGAGAAGGACGAGTGAACCGGGCCGGTCAGGCCAGGTTCGACGACCGCGGGTAGGCGTCGGCCGGGTCGGTCAGCACGTTGACCAGGTACGGCACGCCCGCGTCGAACGCGCGCTCCAGGGCCGGGCCCAGCTCCGACGACTTCTCCACGGTCTCGCCGGCCCCGCCCAGCGCCTGGACCACCCGGTCGTAGTGCAGGCCGGGCTGCAGGTCGGCGGCCACGTCGTAGCCGTACATGGCCTGCATGGGGTGCTTCTCCAGGCCCCAGATGCCGTTGTTGCCGACGACGATCACCACGGGCAGCCCCTGCCGGGCCAGCGACTCGGCGTCCATCAGCGAGAAGCCGGCCGCGCCGTCGCCCATCAGCACACAGATCTGCCGGTCGGGGTAGGTGACCCTGGCCCCCATCGCGTAACCCATGCCGGTGCCGAGGCAGCCGTACGGGCCCGGGTCGAGCCAGGTGCCGGGCTGGGCGGGCTCCAGGAAGCGGCCCGCGTACGAGACGAAGTCCCCGCCGTCGCCGATGGTGACCGCGTCCGGGGCCAGCACCTTGCGCAGCTCGCCGTAGATCCGGGCGGGCTTGATCGGGTCGCTCTCCGCGGCCATCGCCTCGGCGTCGCGGGCCTTGCCGGCGTCCTCGGCGGCGCGCAGGCCCTCGATCCACTCACTGTGATCCGCCCGCCGGCCGCTGTGCCCGGCCAGCGCGGTGAGGATGAGCCGCAGGTCACCGGCGGGTGAGACGGCGGTCTCCACGTGCCCGGCGCGCTGGCTCGGCGCGTCGACGATGTGCACGACCTGGGCGGCACCGAATTCGCCGAAGCCGAGCCGGAAGTCGAGCGGGGTGCCGATGACGGCCACCACGTCGGCCTCGTTCAGCGCCGGGCGGCGGGCCTTGGCGAAGGCCAGCGGATGACCGGGCGGCAGCGCGCCGCGGCCCATGCCGTTGGTGAAGACCGGAATCTGCAGCGCCTCGGCGGCCGCCCGCAGCTCGGCGATCGCGTCACCACCCCACACGTCGGAGCCGGCGATGATCACCGGGCGCTCGGCGCCGGCCAGCAGCGTCGCGGCCTGGGTGACCTGCTCCGGGTCGGGCTGCACGACCGGGATCTCGGGTGCGCCCGGCGCGGCGACGTCCTCGCTGGAGAACAGCACCTCCAGCGGCAGGTCGAGGAACGCCGGGCCACGGTGGGCGGTCAGCGCGGCGGTCAGCGCCTTCGCCACCTCGCCGGGGATCTCCTCGGTGCCGGTGACGGTGGCGGCGTACTTGGTGACCGGGGTGACCAGCGGGACGTGGTCGATCTCCTGGAGGCTGCCGGAGCCCCAGCGGAAGGCGGGCGCCCGGCCCCCGAGCACCAGCACCGGCGAGGCGTTGAAGAACGCGCTGGTCAGGCCGGAGATGCCGTTGGTGACACCGGGCCCGGCGGTCAGCACGGCGAGGCCGGGACGGCGCTGGAGCTTGGCGACGGCCTCGGCGGCGAAGACGGCTGACTGCTCGTGCCGTACGTCGTAGATCGGGAAACCGGCCTTGTGCGCGGCGTCGTACAGCGGGAAGACGTGCCCGCCGGAGAGGGTGAACATCTCCGTCACCCCGTACGCCCGCAGCGCCGCCAGCGCCAGGTCCCCGCCGTGGCCCTCGATCATCTCCGCCATGCCAGCTCCCGCCGCTCGGTCCTCGCCAGCACGCTACCGGTCGATCGGGAAAAGATGAATCAGACTCGCTCCAGCAGCCGCCGCAGGTCGTCCGCGATGAACCGGACCGCGTCCTCCATCGACACGCTCGCGATCACGCTGTACGCCGCGACCATCGCCACCACCGGCACGGTGACCAGAACCAGCATGCTGAGCAGCACCTGGAGGAAGCGCAGCGGTCCGCCGGTGCGCTTGCGCTGACGGGGCGCGGGTTGCGAAGGCGCGTCCCGTCTGGTCGTGCGGGCAGGCCGTTTGACCGCCGCGGGACGTGCCTGCGGGGGCACCGGCCGGGAG
>NZ_JBEZGQ010000481.1:0-6289 GCF_040650095.1 Actinoplanes sp. NPDC048791
CCCGCCACGGGCCAGGCGGCCCCGCCACGGGCCAGGCGGCGCGGCGCGGTCAGGCGCCGGTGGTGGCGCGCCGGACCACCTGCCAGGCATCGCGGAAGTCCGGTGCTGGATCACCGAGCGCCGCCGCCGCGCAGGCAGCTCCCTGCTCACGCAACGACTGCGCGACGGTGGTGAGTCCGTGCTCACGGGCGAGTGCCGAGTCGTCCCAGCCGCTGACCCGTACCCGATCGCCCGCCTCGCGGAGGGCCGCCAGCGCCATCGGGTCGTTCATCGCGGCGACGGCGTCGATGTCCGGCGCCGATGCGAGGAGCTTGCGCATGACCGTGCGAGCCTCGGCCTCGTCGTTGGTGCGGCACACCGCGACCGGCACCTGGGACCAGTCGATGCCGAGATCTTGAGCGGCGTGCCGGTAGCCGGCCAGCCGGTCCCGGGTGACCGGATACGCGACGCTGCCGGGGTCGAGACCCGTGCGGATGAAGGTGTCCCGCTGCCGGTCAACCGGGAAACTCAGCACGGCCGGGCGCCGGGTGGTCGCGAAGACCTCAGCTCCCACCGCATGGGCCGCGGCGCGGTTGTCGATGCCCAGGGTCACCGCACCGTCCAGCGCGGGTCCACTGTGGATGACAACTGGGCGGCGGGTGCCCGCGGCGGCGGCGAGCACCGGGTCGTCGGCTGAGGTCGTCCAGATGACGTAGGCATCCACCGCCGCGGCTGCCACCCGGTCGCGGTCGTCGTCTCCCGTACCGGTGGGGACGATGAGCAGGCCGTACCCGCGCTCGGCGCAGACCTCGGCGATGCCGGCGAGGAAGAGGACCGCCTGCGGGTCGTCGAAGGCGTAGGTGAGGTGCTCGCCGAGCACGACGCCGAGGGTGCGGGTGGCGCCGTACCGCAAGGACCGGGCGCTGGGGTCCGGCCCGGCGTAGCCGAGGGCCGTCGCGGTCTCGAGAACCTTGGCCCGGGTCTCGGCCGAGACCCGCTGCGGGCGGTTGTAGGTGTAGGAGACGGTCATGGGCGACACGCCGGCCGCCCGGGCCACCTCGGTCATCGTGACCCGGCGAGAGGCGGGCGGGCGCGGTTGCACCCCGCCATCGTAGCTGTGTAGCGTTACACAATGCAGCTCGCCACGTCGCACCGCCGCCTTACCACGGCCGCTTACCTTGCCTCGGGGATCTTCGGCGCGTTCTGGGGCACCTGGGGCTCGGCCGTGCCGCGGATCCGCGACCAGGCCGGCCTCGACGACGCCCAGCTCGGCATCGCGCTGCTGTTCATCAGTGCCGGCGCCCTGCCCGCCATGCTGCTGACCGGCCGGGCGCTGGACCGCTGGGGTCTGCGTTGCGCCGCTCTGCTGGTGGTCATCCTGGGTGCGACAGGGGTGGTCGCGGCCGTCACGGCGAGCGGGCTCGTCAGCCTGTGCGCCGGCCTCATCGGCGTGGGCATGGCCAGCGGCGCTGCTGACGTCGCGATGAACTCGATCGGCGGCCGCGCCGAGCAACGGTCAGGCCGGCCGGTCATCACCCGGGCCGGGGCGGTGTTCTCCTCCATGGTCGTCGTATCCAGTCTCGGCACCGGTGCGGCTTACGCTCTCGGCGCGCCGAACTGGGCGCCGTTCACGGTCGTCCTGCTTGCGTCCGTCGCGGCCGGTGCCGCCATCAACCGCGCCCTGCCCGCCGGCGACTCCGGGCCGGTCCCATCCGGGCCGGCGCGGGGCATCCGGATGCCGCTCGTGCCGCTGCTGCTCGTGGGTACGCTCGGCGCGCTTGCGTTCGCCGGCGAAAACGCCCACCAGAGCTGGGGTGCGGTCTTCCTGGAGGACGTTCTCACCACCGGGCCGGGGATGAGCGCGCTCGCACCCGCGGTGTTCGCCGCCGTCGTGGCGGTCACCCGCTTCGCCGTCAGCGCGCTGAGCCCCTCCCACGCCCGCGCGGTCCTCGTCCTCGGATCGCTCGTGGCCGCGGCCGGGGCGGCTGTGGTTGCCCGGGCCACGTCCGTGCCGGTCGCTCTGGCCGGGCTGGTCCTCGCCGCCGCCGGGACCGCTGCCCTGTTTCCGACGCTGCTGAGCATCGTCTCCCGTAACGTCGTCGAGTCCTCGCGCGGGCGAGCGACCTCGATCGTGACGGTGGTTTCCTACCTCGGCTTCCTGCTGGGTCCGGTGTACGTCGGCCTGTGGGCGTCGGCGGCCGGCCTGCACGGCGCGATGCTCGCGGTGGCGGCGCTCGGTGTCGTCCTGGCTGTGCTTACCTTGCCGCTGCTGGCCTTGAGCCGATACACGGTTATGCCCCGACCCGCCGTGCGGCAGGACCACCCGGTCCGCCGCACCTGACTGTCAGCGCCCTGGCCAGGAGTCCCCGATCCTCAGCGCCGGGACCGGATCGCCGATCGCTTCCCACACTCAACGAGTCGCAGCGGCCAGCCGACTGGCCGGCCATTGGCTCGTAGCGGCAGGACCGGGACGCTAGCCACTTCCGGCTCACCTGAGCATCAGCAAGCCCACCTGCGCCTGACTTCAGCGGCAGGGCCAGAGCCGACCACCCGCTAACTCTCAGCGGCACAACCAGGAACCTGACCGCCCGCCTGCCTCCAGCAGGACGGCCACAACGACCACTTCCCTGCTCCCAGCGACACAACCAGAATCCCGACCATCCGCCTCTTCTCAGCAGCAGGGCCAGGACGTCAGCCTCCTCCGGCTCACCCCAGCATCAGCAAGCTGAGCCATCCCTGAATGTCAGCGGTAGGAAGAGAAAAGCAGCCACCCGCCAGCTCTCAGCGGGTCCCGGCGGCCAGGAACATCGGGACGGCGAGCAACAACCGGCCCGCAGCCGCACGCCGAGTCTGCTCACCGACCCACTCCTCCGCCTCCTCGTCGCTGATGGCACCCGTATTGCAAGCCGCAGCCGCATGACCGGCGAGCAGCGGCAAAGTTGAGGCGTCGGTGAACACCATGGTGTGCACCTCAAGCTCCACCTCCCGGAAACCCGCATCCAGCAAAAGATTGCGGTAAGCGCGAGCAACCCGCGGATGGCGGATCGTGTCCGCACGGGCGTGCACGATCCGGCGGGTCAGAGCCCCCTGATCGGAGTCGATCACCATCGTGTCCCAGTCCTGACCCAACAGCACGATGCGACCGCCGGTGGCAAGGACCCGGCGGGCCTCGACAAGCGCGGCAGCCGGATCGGGCAGCACGTGGTAGACCTTGTCCGCCCGGTACCCCTGCGCCTCACCCTCACTCAGCGGCAGGTCAGCCGCGTCGGCGGCGCGCAGGTCGAGCTCCGGGAAACGGTCGCGGGCCGCCGTCAGCATCGCGGGATCGAGGTCCACGCCGACGGCCCGGGCGCCGCGTCCGGCGAGTTCGGCCACCGCGCGGCCGGTGCCGCAGCCGACGTCGACCACCGTCGCGCCTGTGGACAACCGCAGCAGCTCATAGCTGCGCGCGCGTAACGTGGCGGCGCCGGGCGTGTTCTCGGCGGCGTCGAGTGCTCGGATCAGAGTTTCGGCGTCCGTGTGGGCGCTGTGCGTCTCGGGCATGCGGCCGAGTGTGCGACTTCAGGTCGACCTGAAGTCAACCCGACCTGAAGTCAAACCGACCGGGAGTCAACGAAGCGGGAGGGAATGGTCGATGGAGTATTCGATCGGCGAGCTGGCGGACCGCTTCGGCCTGGCCACGCATGTGCTGCGCCACTGGGAGGACATGGACCTGCTGACGCCGGCGCGGCGGGTCGCGGGCCGCCGGGTGTACAGCACCGCACACGTGACCCGGGTCGCGGAGATCCTCCTCGGCAAGGACGCGGGCTTCAGCCTGGAGCAGCTGCGCGAGCTGTTCACCGCCCCTGACCGCAAGCAACGGCGCGAGGTTCTCCGCAGCCAGCTTGCCCAGGTGCGTGAGCGGATCGTCCGCCTCACGCTGTCGGAGACATTGCTGGAGCACGGCCTGCGGTGCCGGCACGAGGATTACCAGGCCTGCCCGCACTTCCAGGCGATGGTGCTCGCCCGGGTGGACGGGGTGGACCTGGCCGAGGCCCTGGACCACCCATGACGTCCGACCCGGGCGCCATGCCGGCCGGCCGGCGACCGACAAGCGGTGGCCGGCCGGCCGGCGACCGACAAGCGGTGGCCAACCGGCCGGCGACCGACAAGCGGCTGGACGACCGTCAGCGCAGGTGCCGGGTGAAGAACCGCAACGCACTGTCCAGCTCGAACATCGGCACATCCCCGTGCCCGCCGGGATTGGCGTGCAGAGTCTTCTCCGCGGAGGCGAAGAGCTCGAACAGCGCCAGGCTCGCCGACCGCGCCACCAGCTGGTCATCCCACTGCACCAGGAATTCCACCGGCACAGTGATCCGTGCGGCGGCCTCGGCCGAGGTCTCGGCCCCGTTCAGACCCAGCACCGCGGCCCGGACGCGCGGCTCGGCGGCGACGAACGGGACGCCCAGTCCGCACCCCAGGGACATCCCCCAGTAGCCGGCCGGGCCCGCGCCGACATGGTCGAGGTCCTGCAGGGCGTCGAGGGCTGCCCGCCATTCCGGTACGGCCTGCCCGGCCAGCAGATCGTGCAGTGCGGCGACCACCGGGGTGAGATCACCGCCGGCCTGTGCGCGAGTGCGCAGCTCGCCGATGATCCGGTCCTGTTCCGCACTCCGCGGCCGGTCACCGTGGCCGGGCGCATCGAGGGCCGCCACCGCGAAGCCACCCTCGGCGACGAAACGACGGGCCCGCCCCACGATGCCGGGAGCCTGCTTGTGCTGACCGCCGCCGTGACCCATCAGGATCAGCGGACGGATCCCGGCGGCGTGCTCCGGCGTCCACAAGACACCCGGGATCGAGGTTGAGCTTGAGGTGAGCGTGAAGAGCTGTTCGGTGACGCCGTCCGACGACGTCCGCGAGGTGAAGCGCATGAGGTGTGCAGCCTTCCGGGATGCCTTTCGCGGGCACTCCCTGAACCTGGCGAGCGAGCTAGGCCCGGCAAGGGAGGGAGCCCCGACCTGTCACAACGTTGATCGGTCTCACCTCCTCAGGTCACATCAGCGGCACTGAACGTATCACAGCGCCGTTGTGTGTACGTACATGTATGCGTATAGTCAGGGCATGCCGAACAAGACGATCTACGTGGCCGACGACGACCTGCCGCTCTACCAGCGTGCTCAGGAGCTGGCCGGCGGCACCTTGTCGGCGACCATCACGGCGGCGCTGCGCCGGTTCGTCGAGGTGGAGGAGGGCCGCAAGCAGGGCTACGACGAGATCGTCGTCCGCGTCGGCCCCGGCCTCGGACGCAAGCAGCGCTTCTCCGGCGTGCTCCTGGCCCAGTGGGAACGGTCCACCAACGAGCGCACGGAGACCTTCCGCGTCTACCGCTCCCGCAGCGAGAAGTTCGTGGTCCACCTGGAACGCTCGGAGGCCTACACCAACGTCGGCCCGAACGCCGAGAAGTGGAACACCGGCTGGCGGGCCTGGGTCGGTGACTGGAGCGCCGACCAGACCTTCACCCGTACGCCGGCCGAGTCGAGCCTGCGTGTCGCCGGCTCGCTGGAGGAGCTGCGCGTCATGGTGCCGGACGAGCTCTACGACGTGGTCGCCGACCTGGTGGACCAGCCCACCATCGAGGACCTCGACATCTGAGCGTCAGTGGGCGGGCGCGCCGAACGCCGTGCGGTACTGCTCCGGGCTGACGCCGCGTACGGCCCGGAAGTGCCGCCGCAAGGTGTCCGGACTGCCCAGCCCGCACCGCCGCGCAACAGCGGCGATCGTGGCCCCGTCTCGTTCCAGCATCTGCTCGGCCAGCCGGACCCGTTGCGAGCGGACCCAGGCGGCCGGGCTGGAGCCGGTGGCGGCCGCGAAGTGCCGGGCGAAGGTTCGCGGTGACATCGCCGCCCGGTCGGCCAGCGCACCCACGGACAGGTCGGCGTCCGGGTGCGCGGCGGCCCAGTCCAGCAGGTCGGCGAGGGTACGCGAGCCCGGCAGCTGCGGAACGCTCACCGGCGTACGGGTGAACTGCGACTGCCCACCGCTGCGGTGCGCCGGCACGACCAGCTCGCGCGCGACCCGGTTGGCGATGTCGGCGCCGTGGTCGGCGCGGATCAGGTGCAGGCACAGGTCGATCGCGGCGGACGCCCCGGCGCTGGTCGCGATGGGCCCGTCGACCACGTAGATGCTGTCCGGGTCGACGGTCGTGCCGGGGTGACGGGCGGCGAGGTCGTCCGCGTACCCCCAGTGGGTGGTGGCTCGGCGCCCTTCGAGCAGGCCGGCCTCGCCGAGGACGAACGCTCCCGTGCAGACCGCGGCCAGCCGGGCGCCGCGG
>NZ_JBEZGQ010000482.1:0-6284 GCF_040650095.1 Actinoplanes sp. NPDC048791
GGCAAGTGCGCCGCCCGATCGGGCCGTCCGTCAGTGCTGGTGTTACTTGACCGCCGCCCGGGCGGCGGCCGCCCGGGTCTGGGCCTGCTGCGCGATCTCGAGCTGTGCGGCCGGAGCAGCCGTACGCGCCTGAGCCGAATCCGCCGTGCCCTCGCAGTTCCGCACGGAAGCCGCCGCCAGGGCCAGGCAGTAGTCGCCCAGCGCGGTCGCGTTGGCGCCGCCGTCGAGCCGGTCCAGGGCCGCGTCGCTGCCGTACGGCCGGCCCGACACGATGTCCTCGCCGATCAGGATGTCGTCGCCCTTGTTGCCGGCGATCGTGTCGTTGCCCGCCTTGCCGTACAGGATGTCGTCCCCGTCGCCGCCGGCGATGTTGTCGTTGCCCGCCTCGGCGAAGATGATGTCCTTGCCCGCGTCGCCGGCGATCGTGTCGTTGCCGGCGTCGCCGTAGAGGATGTCGTCGCCGGTCGAGGCGATGAGCCGGTCGTTGCCCGCGTCGCCGACGAGCACGTCGTTGCCGGCCGCGCCGGTGATCGTGTCGTTGTCCGAGCCGCCCGCGATCTCGTCGTTGCCGGCCGCGCCGGACAGGATGTCCTTGCCCGAGCCGCCCAGGATCAGGTCGTTGCCCGCCTCGCCGTAGGCCTTGTCGGCGCCGGGGCCGGCGTCGATGCGGTCGTTGCCCGAGCCGGCGACCAGCTGGTCGTTGCCCGAGCCGCCGAAGAGCGTGTCGATGCCGCTCTTGCCGTACAGCTTGTCGTTGCCGGTGCCGCCCTGCAGCTGGTCGGCGGCCGAGCCACCGGTGAGCTTGTCGGTGCCGGAACCACCGTCGGCGAGCATGTAGACGGAGGTCTTGTTGACGACCCAGTCGTTCTTGTCACCGAGGGCGACGCTGAGCCGCGACGTCTTCTTCTTGGTCTTGCACTTGACCTTGGTCTTGTCGCCCTTGACCGCCTTGCAGCCCTTGCCGGCCTTGATGGCGACCTTGTCGTCGAGCGTGACGGTGCGGCCCGAGATGGTGATGGTCAGCCCGTTGCTCTTGCCCAGCAGCGCGTTGAACTGCACGGCCGAGGAGCCGACGACCTTGGCCGCCCCGGCGGACGCCGCCTGGGCCGGCACAGCGAAGAACGTGGTGGCGGCGACCGCCGCCGCGGTGACGCCGGCAGCCGTCAAAGCCTTGCGGTGGAACAGGAACATGCAGAATCCCCCGTGTCGAAAAAGTGTGCTGTGGTGATCGGCGGCGACTATACGTGAGCCATGCTCGTGCCCGGGTGCCGACTCGTATGCCTGTTCGTTACCTGAACGAGCGTTGATCGTCATTGGACCTGCTTACGCTCCGGCGCATCAGTACCTTGGAAGGACAAAATTCAATGCGTCGATATCTGCCCGCAGCCGGGGTCGCTCCGCGATCCCGGTCAGGGCGTCACGCTCTCGGTGCGGCGTTCGTGGCCACCACCCTCGGCCTCGGTCTCACCGGTCCGGCGCACGCCGCGACAGCGCCGACCCGCGCCGCGGAAACAGCGCCGGTACGCGCCGCGAAAGCGGCAGCGGAACCATTCATCAGCGAAATTCACTACGACAATTCCGGCACCGACAGCGGTGAGGCCATCGAGATCGAGGCGCCCGCCGGCTCCGATCTGTCCGGCTGGCAGATCGTGCTCTACAACGGCAACGGTGGTGTCGTCTACGACACCGACACGCTCGCCGGGACCGTGCCGGCCGCCGGCGTGGTCGTGCAGCGGTATCCGGTGGACGGCATCCAGAACGGCCCGGACGGCGTGGCCCTGGTGAACCCGGCCGGCGCGGTCGCCGAGTTCCTGACCTACGAGGGGGCCTTCGCCGCGACCGGCGGCCCGGCGGCCGGCACCACCGGTGCCGACATCGGCGTCTCCGAGGGACAGAGCACCACCGCGGCCGATTCGCTGCAGAAGATCGACGGTGCCTGGAAGGCGCCGGCGGCGAACACCTTCGGCGTGCGCAACACCGCCGCGCCGGACCCCGATCCCGATCCGGAACCCGCCCCGGGCTGCACCGTCGCGGTCGACCACACCATCGCCGAGGTGCAGGGCACCGGCGCCGCCACCACGCTGGCCGGCACCCGGGTCACCGTCGAGGGCGTCGTGACCGCCGACCACCGCACCGGTGGCTACAGCGGCATCTACGTGCAGACCGCGGGCAGCGGCGGCGATCGCCCGGTCACCGCGGGCACAGCCTCCGACGCCGTCTTCGTCTACCTGCCCACCGGCACGGCCCCCACGGTCGCCCTCGGTGACCTGGTCCGCGTCAGTGGAACGGCGAATGAGTTCAACGCGTTCACCCAGCTCAGCATCGCGGCCAAGACCGACGTGCAGGTCTGTGCGCACGACGCGCCGCTGCCCGCGCCCGTACCGCTGAGCCTGCCGCTGGCCGACGACGCCCGCGAGTCCGCCGAGGGCATGCTGGTCGCGCCGGTCGGCGCGTTCACCGTCTCCGACGTCTACAACACCAACCGGTACGGCGAGATCGTGCTCGCGGCCGGCCACGCCCCGGCCCGTGTGCCGACCGACGTGGCCCGCCCCGGCACCGAGGCCGCGGCCCAGGTCAAGGCCGCGAACAAGCTCGGCCGGATCCTGCTCGACGACGGGCGTACGACGAACCTGTCCTCGGCCGGCCTGGCCCCGCCGTACCTGTCCAAGACCGACCCGGTCCGCGTCGGTGACACCGTCGAATCGTTCGGTCCGGCGGTCCTGGGCTTCGGGTTCAGCGAGTGGCGGCTGCAGCCGACCACCCCGGTCGACGCGGCCACCCCGCCCACGGCGCGCACGACGTTCAAGGACACCAACCCGCGCACCGCGGCGCCCGCCGCGGTCGGCGGTGACATCAAGCTGGCCAGCTTCAACGTGCTCAACTACTTCGTCCACTTCGGTGGCGAGGCGCGCGGCGCCACCGACGCGGCCGCGCTGGCCAAGCAGCAGGCGAAGATCGTCTCGGCGATCACCGCGCTGGACGCCGACGTGGTCGCGCTGATGGAGATCGAGAACTCGGTCCGGTTCGAGGCCGACGACCCCCAGCTGGCGCTCAAGACGCTGGTCGGTGCGCTGAACGCGGTCGACGGCGCGGGCACCTGGGACTACGTGCGGTCGCCGGCGGAGCTGCCGGCCGCCGCGCAGCAGGACCTCATCACCACGGCGATCATCTTCAAGCCGGCCAAGGTCACCCCGAAGGGCGCGGCCCGGTCGATCAACGACGAGTCGGTGTGGTCGAACGCCCGCGAGCCGATCGCGCAGACGTTCACCTCCGGCGCGATCACCTTCACCGTCGTGGCCAACCACTTCAAGTCCAAGAGCGCCTCGACCACGCCGAGCGGCGACAACGTCGACAGCGGGGACGGCCAGGGCCCGTACAACGGCGACCGGGTCCGGCAGGCGAACTCGCTGGCCGGCTTCGTCGACCAGCTGAAGGCCGGCAGCGGCAGCGACCGGGTGCTGCTGCTCGGCGACTTCAACGCCTACACGCGGGAAGACCCGATGCAGGCCCTGTACGACAAGGGCTTCACTGATGTGCACACGACCGGCGCCCCGGACAAGTACTCATACGTCTTCGGCGGCGAGACCGGCTCCCTGGACCACGGGCTGGCCACCGCCTCGCTCGCCGAGCGGGTCACCGGCGTCGACATCTGGAACATCAACTCCGTCGAGTCGTACGCCTACGAGTACGACGTCTACGCACCGTTCTACGACGCGGGTCCGTACCGGGCCAGCGACCACGACCCGGTGGTGATCGGCCTGGAGACCGGGCTCACCGCGCCGGTCGACCTGCAGCTGCTCAGCATCAACGACTTCCACGGCCGGCTCGAGTCGCCTGCCACCGTCAACGGTCAGGCCGTCGGTGGCGCCGCTCAGCTCGTCGGGCTGGTCAACCAGCTGCGCGCGGCCAACCCGAACACCGCGTGGGTCTCCGCCGGTGACAACATCGGGGCGTCGACGTTCATCTCGGCGATCGACAACGACAACCCGACCCTGGACGTGCTGAACGCCGGCGGGCTGAACGTCGCCGCGGTCGGCAACCACGAGTTCGACAAGGGGCTCGCCGATCTGGTGGGCCGGGTCGAGGACCGGGCGAAGTTCCCGTACCTGGCGGCCAACGTCTACCAGGACGGCAAGCGGGTGCTGCCGGGCTACTCGGTGCAGAACCTGGGCGGCGTCGAGGTCGGCTACATCGGCGTGGTCACCGAGCAGACCGGTTCGCTGGTCGCGCCGGGCGGCATCGCCGGGGTCGAGTTCCGTGACCCGGTGGCCGAGGCGAACAAGCTCGCCACCGAGCTGTCCGACGGCAACGCGGCGAACGGCGAGGCCGACGTCCTGGTGCTGCTGGCTCACGAGGGTGCCGCGTCGGAGCACATCGGTTCGGCCGCCGAGCTGGCCGCCGACCCCGTCTTCGGCAAGTACACCCAGGTCAGCCCCGAGATCGACGCCATCCTCAGCGGCCACACCCACCAGCCGTACGCGTTCCAGGTGCCGGTCCCCGGCACGTCGCGCACGCGGCCGGTCATCCAGGCCGAGGACTACGGCCTCAAGCTCGGCAAGGCCGTGCTCACCTACGACCCGGCTGCCCGCGCGGTGACCGCGTCCACGGCTGAGCTGCTCCCCGTCACGGGCGTCACGCCGGATCCGGCGATCGCCGACCTCGTGGCCAAGGCGAAGGCCAACGCCGCCGAGCTCGGCAAGCAGACCCTGGGCAAGATCACCGGGGACATCCTGCGCGGCTACACCGCCGCCGGTAACGAGGACCGGGGCATCGAGTCGGTGATGGGCAACTTCATCGCCGACGTCCAGCTGGACCAGACCCGCGACGCCGGCCGGGGCGGGGCCCAGCTCGCCCTGATGAACCCGGGTGGCCTGCGGTCCGACCTCAAGTACGGCACCGACGGCACGATCACCTACGCCGACGCGTTCGCCGTGCAGCCGTTCGCCAACGACGTCATCACCCAGACGCTGACCGGCGCCGACATCAAGCTGGCGCTGGAGCAGCAGTGGCAGCCGGCCGGGGCGTCCCGTCCGGTGCTGCACCTGGGCGTGTCGAAGGGGCTCACCTACTCCTACGACGCGGCCCAGCCGCAGGGCCGGCGGATCATCGCCTCGTCGCTGAAGCTCAACGGGGTCACGCTGAACCCGGCGGGCACGTACCGGGTGACGACGAATTCGTTCCTGGCCACCGGCGGCGACAACTTCGCCGCCCTGGCCGGGGGCAGCAACAAGGTGACGACCGGCGACAACGACCTGACGATGCTGGTCAACTACTTCGCCGCGCACACGCCGGTCACGGCCGACCCCGCGCCGCGGGCGACCGCGGGCGTGTCGGACTCCACCGCGCCGACGGGCACCTTCGCCCTGAACGCGGCGGCGCTCTGGCCCGGCCAGGCGGTCACGCTGACCCAGACCGCACTGACCGACGACGTGAGTGCGCCGGCGGGCATCCGGCGGGTCATCACCTGGGGCGACGGCACCGCACCGCAGACCCTGGCGGCCGGCGCGACGACCGCGACCCACACCTACGCGGCCGCGGGCAGCTTCCCGGTGTCGGTCGCGCTGACCGACGAGGCGGGCAACACCGCGGCGGCCGGCTTCACCGGTCCGTCCACGGTGGTCGTCGCGGCGCAGCCGGGCCGGTACGCCCTGGACCGCCGGTCGATCTGGGCGAGCCAGTCGGTCAAGCTCAGCCTCAGCGGGGTGAGCAAGGCGAGCAAGGTCTCCGTGGCCTGGGGCGACGGCGCGACCTCGGTGATGTCGCCGAACGTCGGCAGCGCGGCGCACGTCTACCCGAAGGCCGGCACGTTCACGGTCAAGGTGACGCTGTTCAACCAGGCCGGGGCCGGCACACCGGTCACGGTCGGCTCGGTCAAGGTCACCAAGGACACCTACAAGCCGGTCGTGACCTTCAACGTGCCGAAGAACGCCCACAAGGCGTCCTCCTGGTCGAAGATCACGGTTACGGCGACCGACAAGGGCGTCGGGGTGGCCCGGGTCCGGGTGAAGCTGATCGAGCAGCGCAACGGCAAGTGGTACTACTACACCGGCCGTACCTGGGTGAAGACGTCCTCGAAGAGCAAGGCCTCGGCCAAGGCGACGGTCTTCACCGTGACGCCGTCCGCCCGGGGCACCTGGAGTCTCGGCCTCAAGGGTGTCAAGAAGGGCACCCTGACGGTCACCTACTGGGGCTCCGACAAGGTCGGTAACACTTCGGCCGGCAAGAGCTACACGCGGAAGATCACCAGGTAACGCCGTACCGGAAAAGGAAGGCCCCGGCCGCCC
>NZ_JBEZGQ010000483.1:0-6284 GCF_040650095.1 Actinoplanes sp. NPDC048791
GCCGGGCCGGCCAGCGCTGGGCCGCCCTGGAGCAGCTCAGCCTGGCCGCCAGCCGGGTCATCGACCCGGACCGGCTGACCCGCGTCGCCCTGGACGAGACCACCCGCCTGCTCGGCGCCGAACGCGCCATCCTGTTCCTGATGGACGCCGAGACCCAGGTGCTGGCCCCGTTCGTGGGCCGCGACTCGAGCGGCCGCGACGTCGCCGAGCTGACCGGCTACAGCGCCACCGTCGTCGACAAGGTCCGGCACAGCCGCGAGCCCCTCGTGGTCACCGGCACCGAGCAGGGCGAGGCGCTGGGCGCGCAGAGCGTGGTCCAGTACGGCCTGCGCAGCATCCTGGTCGCCCCGCTGGAGCTCGACGACCGCCTGCTCGGCGTGGTCTACCTGGACAGCCGGGTCGCCAAGGGCGTCTTCACCGTGGACGACGCCGACGTGCTGACCGCCATCACCCACCACATCGCGGTCGGCCTGGAGACGGCCCGGGCCGCTCAGCTGGAGGTCGCGGTGGCCGCCGCCAACCGCCAGCGCGACCTCGCCGAGACGCTGCGCCGCGCGATGGCCCGGCTCACCGGCACCCTGGACCCGCAGCTGGTGCTGCGCCGGCTGCTGCTGACCGCCCGGCAGACGCCCGGCGCGAACCGCGGCTGGCTGCTGCTCGGCACCTCCGACTCGGAGGAGATCACCGTGCTCGGCGGGCCGGCCCCGGTGCAGCTCGCCCTGGCCGAGCACCCGGACCTGCGGGGACTGCTGGACAACCGGCAGGCCGACATGATCAACGGTACGCCGCCCTGGGCCGGCGCCTTCGACGACTCGACCGGGCAGAGCTGGCTCACCGTCACCCTCGACGACCGCAACGGGGCCCTGGGCGTGCTGGTGCTGGCGTCGGACCGGCCGGGCGCGTACGCGGCGGCCGATCTCGGCCTTGCAGCGGCGCTGGTGGGCCAGGGCATGGTCGCCTTCGACAACGCCCGGCTGTTCAGCCGGGTGAACGAGCTGGCCACCACCGACAGCTTGACCGGGGTCGCCAACCGGCGGCGGTTCTTCGAGCTCGCCGAGCGCTCACTGGCCGCTGCCCGGGCGGTGGACGGGCCGGTCACCGCGCTCATGGTCGACATCGACCACTTCAAGCGGATCAACGACGCGCACGGCCACCAGGTCGGCGACGACGTGATCAAGGGTGTGGTCCAGCGCCTGCTCGGCGGCCTGCCGGCCGACGGCCTGGTCGCCCGGTACGGCGGTGAGGAGTTCGCGGTGCTGCTGCCGGGCATCGACTCGGCCGGGGCCAAGCTGGCCGAGGAGCTGCGGGCCGCGGTGGCCGGCACGCCGGTCGACACCCGTTCCGGGCCGATCCCGGTGACCATCAGCGTCGGCCTGGCCCGGCTGCGCCCCAGCGACCCGACCCCGGACACCCTGCTCGGGCGGGCCGACGCCGGCCTCTACGCGGCCAAACAGGCCGGCCGGAATCGTGTTGTGGCTCACGACCCGGAGCATTTGCCCCTTTAGTCGTGTGTTATGGAGACCAGCTCACGGTCGGCCTCACGAAACTCGTCAGAGGTGCCCGGTAGGCTCGCCGCGTCGTTGACAGCTGCCACTGCCGGGAGTAATACCTCGTGACTGCGCAACCAGAGATCCTCTACGGGGCTGATGACCTCACGCACCTCGAAGGACTCGATGCGGTCCGCAAGCGGCCGGGTATGTACATCGGTTCCACCGACAGCCGGGGCGTCAACCACCTCGCCAACGAGATCCTCGACAACGCCACCGACGAGGGCGTCGGCGGGCACGCCGAGCACGTCGAGGTGACCCTGCACGCCGACGGCTCGGTGCAGGTCGACGACGACGGCCGCGGCATCCCGACCGACATCAACGCCAAGTCCGGCCTCAACGGCGTCGAGCTGGTGCTCACCCGGCTGCACGCCGGTGGCAAGTTCGGCGGCTCGGGCTACAAGACCTCCGGCGGCCTGCACGGTGTCGGCGCCTCCGCGGTCAACGCGCTGTCCCTGCGCTTCGACGTGACGGTCCGGCGCGACGGCAAGGTGCACGAGCTGTCCTTCCAGCGCGGCGTGCCCGGCGTGTTCGCCGGCCCCGGCCCGGACGCCCCCTTCCAGTCGCAGAGCGGCCTGCGCGTGGTGCGCAAGATGAAGCGTGGCGAGCGCACCGGCACCTCGATCCGCTACTGGTACGACGCGCGGTATTTCGAGACCGGCGCCCGGCTCGACGTCGAGGTGGTGCGGGCCAAGCTGCGCAACACCGCGTTCCTGGTCCCCGGCGTGGCGTACGTGCTGCGTGACCACACGGGCGAGGAGCCGGCCGAGGAGAAGTTCCACTATCCGCACGGACTGACCGACATGGTGGAGTTCCTCACCCCGGCCGGCGACAAGCCCGTCTCGGGGATCCTGATGGTCGCCGGCGAGGGCACCTACAAGGAGAACGCCGCCGACGCCAACGGCGTGATGCAGTCCAACGTCGAGCGCAAGGCCCAGGTCGAGGTCGCGTTCCGCTGGGGCACCGGCTACGACCGCACGGTGGAGTCCTTCACCAACACCATCCGCAACGTGCACGGCGGCACCCACCGCAAGGGCTTCGAGCGGGCCCTGGTCCGGGCCCTGAGCGACGCCATCCGCAACGCCCGCGGCCTGCTCAAGCCCAAGGAGGACGTGCCGGTCCTGGACGACCTGCTGGAGGGCATGACCGCGGTGATCCACGTGCGGGTGCCCGAGCCGCAGTTCACCTCGCAGACCAAGGACGAGCTCTCCACGGCCGGCATCACCCGGGTGCTGCAGACCCTGGTCGAGCAGCACCTCAAGGCCTGGATCGACGATCGGCGCACCAAGAGCGAGGCCCGCACGGTCCTGCAGAAGGTCGTCGACGCCGCCCGGGTCCGCCTGACCCAGAAACAGCAGAAGGACGCGGCCCGCCGCAAGACCGCGCTCGAGGGCGCGTCCATGCCGCCCAAGCTGGTCGACTGCCGCTCCACCGGCATCGGCCGCAGCGAGCTCTACATCGTCGAGGGTGACAGCGCGCTCGGCACCGCCCGGATGGCCCGCAGCTCCGAATACCAGGCTCTGCTGCCGATCCGCGGCAAGATCCTCAACGTGCAGAAGGCCAGCCTGCAACAGGTCCTGGACAACGTGGAGTGCTCGGCCATCGTGCAGGTGCTGGGGGCCGGCTCCGGCCGCACCTTCGACATGAGCACGATGCGTTACGGCCGCGTCATGATCATGGCGGACGCGGACGTCGACGGCTCGCACATCCGCACCCTGCTGATCACCCTCTTCGCCAAGTACATGCGCCCGGTGATCGAGCAGGGCCGGCTCTTCGCCGCGATGCCGCCGCTGCACAAGATCACCACCAAGGGCCGCAACGCCGAGACCATCTTCACGTACACCCAGCAGGAGATGGAGGCCGCGCTGACCCGGCTGGAGCGCGCCGGCAAGTCGGTCGCGCCGGTGAGCCGGTTCAAGGGCCTCGGTGAGATGGACGCCGACGAGCTGTGGGACACCACGATGAACCCGGCCACCCGGACGGTCCGGCGGATCACCCTCGACGACGCCGAACGGGCCGAGGCGACGCTGGAGCTGCTGATGGGTGAGCGGGTCGAGCCGCGCAAGAACTGGCTGATCGAGGCCGCCGGCCGCATCGACCAGGAAACGATCGACGCCTGAGAGGCTGTTACAGGACATGGCACGCCGCAAGAACGAGCAGTCCCGGGTGGACCTGTCGGCCTTCGACCAGGCCGGCGCCCGGGTCATCGACAACCCGCTCACCACCGAGGTCGAGGACTCCTACCTGGAGTACGCCTACTCGGTCATCCACTCGCGCGCCCTGCCGGACGCCCGCGACGGCCTCAAGCCGGTGCACCGCCGCATCCTGTGGTCGATGCAGGAGCAGGGCCACCGCCCCGACCGGGCGTACGTCAAGTCCGCCCGCGTGGTCGGCGACGTGATGGGCCGCTACCACCCCCACGGTGACCTGGCGATCTACGACGCGATGGTGCGCCTGGCCCAGGACTTCTCGCTCAACGCGCCGCTGATCGACGGGCACGGCAACTTCGGCTCGCCCGACGACGGCCCGGCCGCCTCGCGATACACCGAGGCCCGGATGTCCCGCGAGGCGATGCTGCTGGTCGGCGAGCTCGGCGAGGGCACGGTCGATTTCAAGCCCAACTACGACGGCTCCGAGCTCGAGCCCAAGGTGCTGCCCGCGGCCTTCCCCAACCTGCTGGTCAACGGCACGTCCGGGATCGCCGTCGGCATGGCGACCAACATGATCCCGCACAACCTGGGCGAGGTCGTCACGGCGGCCCGCCACCTGATCACCGACCCCGAGGCCGACCTCGACACGCTCATGCGCTTCGTGCCCGGCCCCGACCTGCCCACCGGCGGGCAGCTGCTCGGCCTCGACGAGGTCCGCCGGGCGTACGAGACCGGCCGCGGCGTGGTGCGCATGCGGGCCCGCGCGCAGACCGGCCCGCTGGAGGGCGGTCGCGGCCGCCAGGCGATCACCGTCGTCCAGCTCCCGTACGGCGTCGGCACCGAGAAGATCATCGAGGCGATCACCGACGAGGTGAAGGGCAAGCTCATCACCTCCGGCCCGCGCAAGGGCCAGCGCCAGCCGGCCCGGCTGCAGGGCATCGCCGATGTCAAGGACCTCACCGACCGCGAGCACGGCATCCGGCTGGTCATCGAGTGCAAGGTCGGCGTCAACCCGCAGGCCCTGCTGGCCGACCTCTACCGGCTGACCCCGCTGGAGTCGTCGTTCGGCATCAACAACCTGGTGCTGGTCGACGGCCAGCCGCGGACGCTGGGCCTCAAGGCGCTGCTCGAGGTGTTCCTGGCCCACCGCTACGAGGTGGTCACCCGGCGGACCACGCACCGCCGTACCAAGCGCCAGGACCGCCTGCACCTGGTCGACGGCCTGCTGATCGCCCTGATCGACATCGACCGGGTGGTCGCCATCATCCGCGGCAGCGACGACGCCGCGGCGGCCAAGGCGGGCCTGATGAGCGAGTTCGGGCTCAGCGACATCCAGGCGACGTACATCCTGGACACCCCGCTGCGCCGGCTCACCCGCTTCGACCGCATCGAGCTGGAGACCGAGCAGGAACGCCTGCGCGGCGAGATCGCGGAGCTCAGCCGGATCCTGGACAACGACGACGTCCTCAAGCAGGTCGTCTCGGACGAGCTGGCCGAGGTGGCCTCGGAGTTCGGCGTCGCCCGGCGCACCACGCTGATCGACGGCGACCTCAAGGAGGTGCTGGCGGCGTCCGCGCCGGCCGGTCCCCTCGAGGTGGCCGACGACCCCTGCCAGGTCATCCTCTCCGCGACCGGCCTCATCGCCCGCACGGCGGCGGAAAGCGAAGAGGCGACCGAGGGCCGGCGGCGCAGCGGACGGGTCAAGCACGACGCGGTCCGCTCGGTTGTCCACTCCACCGCCCGTGGCCGCGTGCTGCTCGTGACGAGCACCGGGCGGGCGTTCAAGGTGGACGTGCTGCCCCTGCCGGTGTTGCCCGAGCAGTCCGGCACGGTTTCGGTGCGCGGCGGCATGTCGGCCTCGGAGCTGATCCCGCTGGAGCCGGGGGAGAAGGTCGTCGGCCTGGCCCCGCTCGGCGCGACCGGCTCACCTGGCCTGGCTCTGGGCACCCGGCAGGGCGTGGTCAAGGTCTGCGCGCCGGAATGGCCGGTCCGCTCGGACGAGTTCGAAGTCATCACCCTCAAGGACGGCGACGAGCTCCTGGGAGCAACCTGGCTGACCGACGGCGCTGAGTCCCTGGCGTTCGTGTCCTCGGACGCTTCGCTGCTGCGCTTCCCGGCCAAACTGGTGCGGCCGCAGGGGTTGAAGGGCGGCGGCATGGCGGGGATGAACCTGTCGTCCGGGGCCGAGGCTGTGTCGTTCAACGTGGTGAACACGACGGATCCGCAGCATGGGGAGCCGATGGTCGTCACCTCGACCGGCACTCAGGTGAAGGTCACGCCGTTCGGGTTGTATCCGGCCAAGGGGCGGGCTACCGGCGGGGTTCGGGTTCAGCGGTTCCTCAAGGGGGAGACCTCTCTTGTCGTCGCCTGGGTCGGGCCTCGGCCTGTCGGGGCCAGTGCTACCGGGGATCCTGTTGAGCTTCCTGCGGTTGACAGTCGGCGGGATGGGTCTGGGGAGGCTGTGCTTATGGGGCCTCAGATTGTTGGGCATTTGATCGAGCGGGGTTGAGGTTTGCTTGCGGGTGGACGGTTGGGGGCCGGGGTGACCAAGATCGGCTTGAGGAGCATTTATGCCGTTCTTGGTCAC
>NZ_JBEZGQ010000484.1:0-6254 GCF_040650095.1 Actinoplanes sp. NPDC048791
AGCCGCACCGGCGGTGTTGCCGGGCGCGGCAGCGGCAGTGGTGCCGGGCGAGGCAGCGGCATCGGTCCCGGGCGCGCCGGCAGGGGTGATCACCGGCGTACCGGAGGGAGGCGTCGCCGCCGTCATCGCGTCGTGCATGGCGACCTCGTCGACGCCCAGCGCCGCCCCGCGGGTCTCCGCGTTCTCGGCCTGCAGGTCGGTGACGATCGCGGGCACGTCCGGCCCGGTCTTGAGCCAGGTCGGCCGCCCGGCCACCACAAACGCGACCCGGTCACAGGCCCCGGCCAGCGCCTGGTTCGCGGTGCCCAGCGCGTCCGCGAACGCCCGGCCGACCGGCGTGGCCGGCACCAGCGACAGCCCCACCTCGGGACTGACCAGCACCAGCCGGGCAGCGCACGTGCGCACCGCCTCGGCCAGGGCCGTCACGGTCGCCAGGTCGTCGTTGGGCTGCTGGGCCGGGTTGAGCAGCGCCGCAACCCAGCCGCCCAGGTCGTCCACGAGCAGGGTGTCGTCCGGCTTGGCCTCGGTGAGCAGGACGGCCAGCCGGGACGGGTCCGCGCCGGTTTCCTCGGTGGTCCAGGACTGCGGGCGGCGGCGCTGGTGGGTCTCGATCCGGGCGCGCCACTCGGGGTCGTCCTCGCCGCCGACCGCCGTGGCGACATAGCGGACCGATGCGGCGCCGGCGACCAGCGCCTCGGCGAACGCGGACTTGCCGGACCGGATCCCGCCGAGCACCAGGACCGAACTCCACCCGTCAGCAGACATGCCCCGTACTTTAGGGCCGTCCGCCGCGATCATGCGGGGCGACCCGGCTTCGATGGGCCCGGGCGTACCGGGCGTACCGGCGCGCACACCGTAGGGTGGGAACAGGACCACAGATCGACACCTGAGGGAGGCGGCGGAATGCCGTGGAGTTGGCGGTACGAGGGCGTCGACGGACAGCCGGTGGCCGGCCCGACCGAGACGTTCAGCAGCCAGGCCGACGCCGAGTCGTGGATCGGCCAGGCGTGGCGTGAGCTGGCGGCCGCCGGGGTCACCCAGGTCACCCTGGTCGAGGACGACCGGGTGGACTACAAGATGAGTCTGTTGCCGGCCGAGTGAGTTACCAGGTCTCGCGCGGCGCCCCGAAGAGCGCCTTCGTTCCCAGCCCGGTCTTCGTCGGGATCCTGGCGGTCACGGCGGTGGCCGGCTGGATGGCGTGGACCGGCTACGGCAACGTCCGGGTCGACGTGTTCCTGCTGATCGTGTCCGGCTGGGTGCTCTCGCTCTGCCTGCACGAGTACGCACACGCGATCGTCGCGTACTTCGCCGGGGACCGGGGCGTCGCCGACCGGGGTTACCTGCGGCTGAACCCGCTGAAGTACACGCACCCGGTGCTGTCCATCGTGCTGCCACTGGTCGCGGTGGTGCTCGGCGGCATCGGCCTGCCCGGTGGGGCGGTGTGGGTGGACCACGCGCACATCCGCAGCAAGGTCAAGGAGTCGCTGATCAGCGCGGCCGGCCCGGCCACCAACGTGGTGTTCGCGCTGATCCTGGCCGTGCCGTTTGTGTTCGGCGCGGGCGACGACGTCGTGCTGCTCAGCGACGGCTCCGGCGGCTGGACCATCGGCGGCAGCCACGGTGACTTCTGGGTGGCGCTGGCCGCGCTGGCGTTCCTGCAGGTCACGGCGAGCCTGCTGAATCTGCTGCCGGTGCCCGGCCTGGACGGCGGCAACATCGTCCAGCCCTGGCTCAGCCCGCCCTACCAGCGCGCGTACAACCTCTTCGCGCCGTACGGCTTCATCTTGCTCTTTGTCCTGCTCTGGCAGTCGAAGATCAACGTCTGGTTCTTCACGCTGGTGAGCTGGCTCGCCGGGCTCATCGGGGTGCCGGACAGCATGGGCGAGATCGGCCTCGCCTACATGCGTTTCTGGCAGTCGCTCTGAGGCTCGCCCGGCGCCCCCGCACGGGGACGCCGGGCGACGCGGATCAGGGACGCTTCGCGGGGCTGACCGTCTTGGCCGGGTCCCGCTCGGTGACCGGCGAGAGCACGTCGTCGATCGCCTTCATCAGGTCGCTGTCGAGCTTCACGCCCGACGCCTTGGCGTTGTCGTAGACCTGCTCGGGCCGGGACGCGCCGATGATGGCGGCGGAGACGTTGTCGTTCTGCAGCACCCAGGCCACCGCGAGCTGCGCCAGCGACAGGCCGGCCTGCTCGGCGAGCGGCTTGAGCTGCTGCACCGCGGTCAGCACCTCGTCGCTCATCCAGCGCGAGATGAACTCGGCGCCGGACTTGTCGTCGGTGGCCCGCGAACCCGCCGGCGGCTGCTTGCCCGGCTCGTACTTGCCGGTCAGCACGCCCTGCGCGATCGGTGAGAAGACCACCTGGCCGATGCCGAGCTCGATCGAGGTGGGCACCACCTCGGCCTCGATGACCCGCCACAGCGCGGAATACTGCGGCTGGTTCGACACCAGCTGGATCTTCAGATCCTGGGCCAGCTCCCAGCCGGCGCGGATCTCGGTCGCGGTCCACTCCGACACCCCGATGTACAGGGCCTTGCCGGAGTGCACGATGTCGGCGAACGCCTGCATCGTCTCCTCGAGCGGCGTCGTGTAGTCGTAGCGGTGCGCCTGGTACAGGTCGACGTAGTCCACCTGGAGGCGGCGCAGCGAGCCGTTGATCGACTCCATGATGTGCTTGCGGGACAGGCTGCGGTCGTTCGGGCCGGGGCCGGTCGGCCAGTAGACCTTGGTGAAGATCTCCAGGCCCTCGCGGCGCTCGCCCTTGAGCGCGCGGCCCAGCACCTCCTCCGCGCGGGTGCCGGCGTACACGTCGGCGGTGTCGAACGTGGTGATGCCCACGTCGAGGGCGGCCCGCACGCACGCGGCGGCGGCCTCCTCCTCGACCTGGGAGCCGTGGGTGATCCAGTTGCCGTACGCGATCTCGCTGATGAGTAGGCCGGAACGGCCGAGGTGACGGAACTCCATGCCTGGGACCCTACCGGCCCCTTACAGAACCGGCCGGGTACCGGAGAGCAGCCGCTCTATCTCGTCCACCACATCTGCGGGCCGGTCCCGGCTCACCTCGAGCACCGGATCGCCGTCGCGGTCCAGCGCACCCCACCGCCCGTCCCGGTCGCCGACGATGAACGCCATCGGGTGGATGAGCAGCCGGGCGTGCACCGGAGCCACCCGCAACTGCCCGGTCCGGTCGACCACCCCGAGCCGGTCCCCGGCGTCGATCACGGCCAGCCCGTCGCCGGTGAAACCCTCGACGGGCCCGCCGGCGGTCAGCTCGGTCGCGAACCGCTGATACTTGAGCTGGACAACGATCCGTCCGTGCTGGTCGACGGCACCCCACCCGCCGCGCCGCACGATGGCCAGTCCGTGCCGGAACGGCCGCACATCCTCGAACCCGCCGGGCACGATGACCCGGTTGTGCCAGTCGACGGCGAACCAGCCGCCGGCCGGCTCCCGGGAAACCCAGGCCAGCCCGTCGGCGAACCGGCTGACCTGCACGTAACCGCTGGACGGGTCGATGACCAGGGCGCCGGTCTCGTCGATCAGCTCCCAGGCGGCGGTGCCGGGGCGGCGTACCCAGGCCACACCCTCGTGGAACGGCTGGGCCTCGGCGTAACGCTCGGGGATGACGACCTCGCCGTTGCTGTCGGCGTACCCCTGCCACCCGGAGTCGTAGTCCAGAGCCGGATGCGGCGGCTCACTCCGCTGCAGAATCTCCTCGCGCGAGCGAGGATAAGGCCCCCACCCGCCCTCCCGGACCCGGTCCATGACCGCGTCGAGCGCGGCCTCGGTCCGGGCGACCAGCTCGGGATCCTCGACCCGCCGCAGCTCCAGCGCGGCCTCGAAATGGTTGCAGGCCTCGAGGAACCGGCCCTGCTCGTAACCGGACTTGCCCGCCTGGACGTGCAGCTCGGCCCGGAGCCGGTCGGGCAGCTCGACCGAACTGGCCTCCTCGAACAACCGGTCGGCCTCGGCGAAATCCCCCTGCCACTGCTGCACCTGGGCCAGCCGGGCCTGCGCGAGCGCAACCAGCCGCAGCTCACCGGTGGCCTCGGCATGCCGCAGCGCCTCCCGCGCATCGGCGAGGGCCCAGCCGAGATCACCGAGCACCCGGGACGCGACGGCCCGCAAACCGAGCAGGCCGGCGCGGACGGTGTCACGCTCGGCGTACTCCAGCCGGTCGGTGAGCCGATCCCGCACGGCCAGGAGCGGCTCCGGGTCATCGACGGTCTCCCGCAGGGTGACCGGATCAACCTTCCAGGGGTACGCGGCCAGAATCTGCTCCGGGTCGGCCCGGCGACGCTCGGGCTCGGGGTCGGGCGGCGCGCTGGGCATTCCGGTACGCGGGGGAGCGGGCTGCCTCCGCGGGGGTTCGGCTTGTGCGTGCTCGGGTTGGGCTGGTTGCGGTTCGGCTGGTTCCGCGGTCGCCGGCTCGGGTTCGACCAGCTCGGCGTCCGCTGTCTCGGTGTCGGGCAGGTCCGCAGCGACATGCTCAGCCTGATCGGACGACGCTTCTCCTTCGACCGGCGGGGTATCCGCCTGGTCGGTCTGGATCGGGTCGGCGTCGCTCGGGGCGGTCTCGATCGGCTCCGGGTCAACCAGTTCCGCGTCGACCACCTCGGCGTCGATCGGCTCGGCGTCGATCGGCTCGGCGTCGATCGGCTCGTCCTGCGCCGGCTGGGCCTCGGCCAGTTCGGCAACGATCGGCTGGGCGTCGGGCAGTTCCGCCTCGATGACCTCTGTTTCGACCAGTTCCGCATCGACGATGTTCGTGGCGATCGGTTCGGGGTCGGC
Source organism: Actinoplanes sp. NPDC048791 (assembly GCF_040650095.1). Lineage (NCBI taxonomy): Bacteria > Bacillati > Actinomycetota > Actinomycetes > Micromonosporales > Micromonosporaceae > Actinoplanes > Actinoplanes sp. NPDC048791. The sequence continues at coordinate 4,795 of NZ_JBEZGQ010000484.1, forward strand.
CGGTTCCGCGGCGACGGCTTCTGGAGCTGCCGGTTGCTCGTCGACCAGTTCCGCGTCGATTGGTTCGGGGTCGGTCGGTTCGGCGTCGGTGGCTTCTGGGCCTGCGGGTTCTTCGTCGACCAGCTCGGCGTCGATTGGTTCGGGGTCGGTCGGTTCGGCGTCGGCGCCTTCTCGGCCTGCGGGTTCCTCGTCGATTAGTTCCGCGTCGATCGGTTCGGGGTCGGCGGCTTCTGGAGCTGCCGGCTCCTCGTCGACCAGTTCCGCGTCGATCGGCTCCGGGTTGATCGGCTCTGAGCTGGCCAGTTCTGAGTCGGCCGGCTGGGAGTCCGCCTGCGCCGCGGCTTCCGGCTGCGGGTCGGCCGGCTCGATGTCGGTCCACTCCACGTCGACCGGGTCGGAGACCGCGGGTTCCACGACGACCGGTTCCGCGTCGGCCGGTTCGACGATCGTTGGCTCGGCGTCGACCGGTTCGATGGCGGTCGGTTCTGCGTCGGCCGGTTCCGCTTCGGCCGGTTGGACGGTGGTCGGTTCCGCGTCGGTCGGTTCGACGGCGGCCGGGAATGCCGCGCTGGGTGCGTCGCCGGCCAAGGCCGCGTCGTCGGCGAGGTCTCGCTGCTCCGGCTGCGGATCGTCGGCCTCGACCGCGGCCGATTCCGGCAGGTCAGAGCCGGTGGAATCGCGATCGGTGACATCGGCATCCGCCGTGTCGTCGGCCGGCGTGCCGGTGGACGGGGGCTGCTCCTCCGGTGCCTCTTCCTCCGGGGTGACCTCCGCGGACTTCGGCCTGACCATGCGGGTCTCGGTGGTGGGCGAGAACCAGTCCTGCTTGACTGCGGCCCCACTGGTCGGCAGCGAACTGACCGGCGCGGCGCTGACGGGAGCACCGCTGACCGGACTGCTGCTGACCGGGACACCGCTGATCGGGGCGCTGGAGGCGCGGGCCGCGTCGGCCGGACTGCTGCCGATCGTCGCGTCGCTAATCTCGTCGGCGGCGCTGTCCGGAGCCTGGATGACGAGGTCGGTCGGATCCGGGGCGGCAGGTTCCGGTTCCGGGGTGACCGCGCCGAGGCCGCTCATCGACAGCAGCCAGCCCAGACCGTGCGGCTCTTCCGCGCCGGCTTCCTCTTCGGCAACCGGGCTGGGCTCAGCCGACACCGGCTCTTGGCTGGTCGCGGTCTCCGCAGCGGCGTCCTGCGCCGGTGCAGCCGCCACGAAGGGTGGGATCGGCCGGGTGACCTCCGGATCGACCGCGGCAGAACCGCCCTCAGAGGGCTGAACCGTCGGCCGCGAACCGGTCGACTCAGCAGGCGCCGACTGCTGCGGTGCCTCCTCAGGCCGAGCGGGAACGCCATAAGGAGGCCGCAGCGCCTGCCGCTCGTCGACCGGCGGGGTGGACACCGGCGCCGGCGGAGGCGGCGTGCCGTGCCGTGGCTGAGGCTGGTAGGGCTGGGTCGGCGGAG
>NZ_JBEZGQ010000485.1:0-6242 GCF_040650095.1 Actinoplanes sp. NPDC048791
GCCAGCTCGGTCTCGCGGGCCCGGACCACACTGTGCTGGGGCACCGCCTGCTCGACGGCCCGGGTCAGCTCGCGCATCGCGGTCAGGCGGGTCTCGGCGGCGTCGACCGCCTCGTCGTCGGCGTCGGTCAGCCCGGCCAGCAGCTGGTCGAGGGTGGCCAGCTGGGCCTCCGCCTTCGTCGCGCGGGTCGAGGCCTTGGCCTGGACCTCCTCGTAGACGTGCAGGCCGAGCAGGTTGACCAGGATCTGCTGGCGGGTGGCCGGCTTGGCGTGCAGGAAGTCGGCGAACTGGCCCTGCGGCAGGATCACGCAGCTGGTGAACTGCTCGTACGGCAGCCCCACCGCCTCGACGATCGCACTGTCCATCTCGGCCGGGGTCCCGGCGAGCACGTCGCCGAGGTCCTCCAGGCTCATCCCGGTGTCGAGCCGGGTCACGTCGAAGCCCGGCGGCATGAGCTGCAGGCCCGCGCCGGCCGTCTTGACGTTGCCCCGGCCGTCGCGGCGCACCACCCGGGTCGCCACGTAACGGGAACCGGCGGACTCGAAGACGAGCCGCACCCGGGCCTCGGTGGCCGAGGGCGCCAGCGCGTTGCCGATGCCGCGGCTGCCGCCCCAGCGGGGCACGCTGCCGTAGAGGGCGAAGCAGATGCCGTCGAGCACCGTGGACTTGCCCGAGCCGGTCGGCCCCACCAGCGCGAAATAGTCCGCGTCGGTGAAGTCGACCGTGGTCTCCTCCCGGAAGACCGTGAAACCGGCCATGTCGAGCCGTAGCGGCCTCATGAGTGGGTGCTCACCTCGTCGTAGAGCTCGTCGAAGAGTTCCCGGACGCCTTCCTCGGCGTTGCCGCGACTGTCCAGGTAGTCGCCGAAGAGCTGGCGGGGGCTGCGCCCGGCGCGCTGCGCCATCCGCTCCCCGGCCCGGTCGGGGACCATGTCCGGATCGATGCGCACCTCCAGGGCGTTGGGCAGGAGCTCCTGGACGTCCTCGCGCAGCCCGACCCGTGGCGTCTCACGGACGAATACACGCAGCCAGGCATCCGGAAGGTTCACCGTGGCGAGCTGGTCGAGCGAGCCGCGTACGGTGCGCAGCATCTTGGCCGAGGTCACGGGCACATCGCGGACTTTGGCCGCCTTTTCGGCCGAGACGTCCACGATCGCGACAGAGCTGATGTTCTCCTCCTCGCCGAAGTCGACGGCGAGGGGGCTGCCGCTGTAACGCACCGGGCAGGGGCCGATGACCGCCTGGGAACGGTGCAGGTGGCCCAGGGCGACATAGTGCGTGCCGGGCGGGAAGACGGTGGCCGGGACCGCGTACCCCATGACGGTGTGGGCCTCGCGCTCGCCGCCACCGGCGCTGGCACCGACCACGGTCAGGTGGGCGGTAAGCAGGTTGACCACGCCGGGCTCGCCGAAGTCCTCCGCGAGCCGGGCGATCAGCCGGGCGATGTGGTCGGCGTACGTCTGGCTGGCCTCGGCCGCGGTCAGCTCGTACATCTCCACGGCGCGGATCGCGTAGCGCTGGGAGAGGAACGGCAGCGCGGCCAGCCGCCAGCGCTCACCGCCGGCGGTCGTCCCGGTCAGGATCAGGTCGTCGGGCTTGTCGCGGACGGACCCGCGCAGCGTGATCCCGGCCGCCTCGGCCCACGGGCGCAGCGCGTCCAGCGCCTGGCCGTTGTCGTGGTTGCCGCCGATCGCGATCACCGTGGCGCCGGTCTGCCGCAGCGCGGACAGCGCCCGGGTCACCACGCGGACGGCGTCCGGCGAGGGCGCGGCCGTGTCGTAGAGGTCACCGGCGATGATCACGAGGTCGGGCTGCTCGGCCCGGGCGATCTCCACCACCTGGCCGAGCACCTTGATGTGTTCCTCGTGCCGGGTCCGGCCCTTCAGAACCTTCCCGACGTGCCAGTCGGATGTGTGCAAGATGCGCATCGCTGAACCCTAGAACGGGATGTCGTCGTCGGACGAACCGCCGCGGCCGCCGACCACCGCGAACGGGTCGACCCCCTGCACGATCGAGCGCATCGTGGCTGCCGGGGGCGGTCCCGACTCGGACTTGCGGGTGGCCCAGGCCGGGAACGGGAACTCGACACACAGTGGGACGGGGATGTCCGGCTGGTTGACGAACATCGTGCCGGGCCGGGCCAGCAGGGCCCGCTGGCGCATCGCCGGGGGCAGGAAGCCGTACTCCGGGCGGGACGCCTCGGCCGGGTCGAGGCGGCCGACCACCCGGATCGCCGAGTTGGTGACGATCCGGCGTTCGACCTCGCTGGCGGTCTGCTGCGCGCCGATCAGGATCACGCCCAGCGAGCGGCCGCGTTCGGCGATGTCGAGCAGCACCTCCTTGATCGGCGACGAGCCCTCGCGGGGTGCGTACTTGTTGAGCTCGTCGAGCACGACGAACAGCAGCGGGCGGCCGGTGCCCGACTTCTCCTTGTCGTCGAACTCCGTCTTGAGGGTCACACCGACCACGAAGCGCTGGGCGCGGTCCGGCAGATTGTGCAGGTCGACGACGGTGACCTGGGCGCTCTCGGCGGTCTTGATCTGGTGCGGGCGGCGGGCGGCCAGGTCGCCGCGGATGAGCCGGGCCAGGTCGCGCTTGCTGCCGATCAACCGGCGGGCGAACGCGTTGACCGTGCCCATGTTGACCGCGCTGCCGGCCCAGGTGGAACGGGTCTCGTCGTCGGTGAGCTGGTCGACGACGTGGTCCACGAGGTCGCCGTACGACGACAGCCGCCGGCCGTCGATGCTGATGCCACCCTCGGCGGGCACCGCGTGCCGGGCCAGGTGCGCGGTCACCGAGTGGACCACCATCGTGTACTGCTGGCGTTCGTCGTCGGCGTCGGCGAAGACGTACGGCAGCAGCCGCTTCTCGCAGAACTCCTCGAGCGTCCAGTAGAAGCTGTCGACCCCGGTGAGCCGGCTCTGCACGTCGGGCGCCCCGGAGGAGTCACCGGCCCGCGGCGGCGCGTAGACCCGCACGTCGGGGAACGGGGTGGCGGGCAGGCCGAGCCGCGCGTACGCCGCCTCGGTGGCCTCGTCGAGCTTGGTGTTGGGGTGGTCGAGGAAGAGCAGGTCCTCGCCCTTGACGTTGAAGATCAGGGCGCGGGCGTTGACCGCGTCGCCGCCGAGCTGCCCGGACCGGAACACCGAATAGAGCAGGAAGGTGGCGAAGCTGGTCTTGGTGGCCACGCCCGAGATGCCGGAGATGGACACGTGCGCGCCGCGGGTGCCGTCGAGGAAGTCGGCGTTGAGGAAGACCGGCACGCCGTCGCGGCCCGTGCCCATCGGGACCCGCCGCTCCATCCGGTCGAAGTGCAGGGCCGCGTCGCGCGCGGCGCCGGAGGCCCGGTGCACGACGGCGCCGGGCGCGGGCGGCACGTAGAGCTCCGGGTCGACCCGGGTGGTGGTGATCTCGGCCGCCTCCTGCACCAGGGCCGGCAGGGTGCCCTCGGCGATGGCGAAGACGTCGGAGTCGAACTGCGCGCCCTCGTGCCGGGCGCGGACCTGGGTCACCACGCCGGCGATGGTCACCGGCTCGCGGCCGGGCAGCTCGCGCTTGGTCACCACGACGTCGTCGAGCTGCAGGTAGCTGCCCGGCGTGACCGCCGTCCAGAACTGCAACGGGGTGGCGTCGGCGGTGCCGAGGACACGCCCGACCGGTTCGCTTACTTCGACCACTTCGTCAGACACGCCGATCATGTTGCACCAGACGTATGACAAACGACGGACGGCACGTCGGTTGGCATGCGTTGTCCACAACTTCTAGGGGTCATCCACAGGGTTGTCCACAACTTCTAGCGGCTGCGGGCGTACCGGAGAAATAGCATGTCCCCGTCGGCCAGGAGGCCGGCCAGCGACATCTCCCGCGGCGGGCCGTCGGGCCCGGCCGCGATCCGGCCGGCACCGCCGGCGACCAGCCGGGGTGAGACCGTCAGGCACAGCTCGTCGACCAGATCGGCGGCGATCATCGCGCCGAAAAGGTGCGGGCCGCCCTCGCAGAGCAGCTGGGTCGCGCCCCGCGCGTGCAGCTCGCGGACCGCCGCGGCGAGATCGACCGATTCCTCACCCACGGTGACGATGTCGGCCACCTCAGCCAGGGCTGCCCGGCGGTCGGCGGAGGCTCCGGCGTGGGTGACGATCAGCGGCCGGATCGGGGCGTCCGAGAAGATGAGCTGCTCCGGGTCCAGATCGAGAGAACCCGAGACGACCACCATGAGCGGGAACTCGCTCAGGCCGTGGGCCCGGCGCCACTCCCGCGCCGGCCCGGTCAGCCGTAACGCGTCGTAGTTCTCGGTGCGGACCGTGCCCGCCGCGACCACCAGCGCGTCGCAGAGCATCCGCAGTGTGTCGAAGATCATTTTGTCGCCCGGACCACCGAGGCCGGCGGACTTGCCGTTCACCGTCACGGCGCCGTCGATGCTGGCCACGAAATTCACCCGCAGGGTGGGCTCCGGGCGGCGCGGATAGCTGGCGACCAGGTCGGCCTCACGGACGTCGATCACGGTGACGCCGGGCCCGTGACCGGCGGAGTCGGCTCGACGGGACGGTGCTGGCAGTCGCACCACGACCCGCCCCGGCAGTCCTCGTGACGGCGCTCGCGGCAAGCGTGACAGATCATCCCTGAACCCTAGGCGCCCGGCGTCGCGCGGGCAGCCCAGAACCCGGCAAGGTCAAATCTGACAGCGTACGGGCGAGACATCGGCGGTCCTGAGGGCGATAATGCCCGGATGACCAGGCAACCCGTCCGTGCACCGGGTCGACCGACGCTCGACGCCGTCGCGGCGCGCGCCGGCGTCGGCCGCGGCACCGCATCGCGCGTCCTGAACGGGTCGTCGCAGGTCAGCGCGCAGGCCAAGGCCGCCGTCGAGGCCGCCATCCAGGAGCTGGGCTACGTCCCCAACCGGGCGGCGCGCTCCCTGGTGACCCAGCGGACGGACTCGGTGGCGCTGGTCGTCTCCGAGTCGCAGGAGCGCGTCTTCGGCGAGCCCTTCTTCGCCGGCGTGCTGCGCGGCATCAATGCCGCCCTGCTCGAGACGCCGCTGCAGCTGTGGCTGGCGATGGCCGCGTCCCCCGAGCAGCGCGAGCGGGTCGAGCACCACCTGACCGGCCAGCACGTCGACGGCGTCCTGCTGCTCTCCCTGCACGACGACGACCCGCTGCCGGCCGTGCTGCGCGAGCGCGGCATGCCGTTCGTGTTCGGTGGCCGCTCCGCGCGCGCCGCCGAGAGTGACTTCCTGGTCGACGTCGACAATTCCGCGGGCGCCCGCAAAGCGGTCGAATACCTGATCGGCAACGGCGCCCGGCGGGTCGCCACGATCGCCGGGCCGCAGGACATGGAGGTCGGCCGGGCCCGGCTGGCCGGCTACCGCGCGGCGGTGAGCGGTCCGGAGCTGGTGGCGTACGGCGACTTCAGCGAGGCCGGCGGGGCCAAGGCGATGCGGGCCCTGCTCGACCGCGAGCCGGATCTCGACGCCGTCTTCGTCGCCTCCGACCTGATGGCCAGCGGGGCGTTGCGCGCCCTGCGTGAAGCGGGCCTGCGCGTGCCGCAGGATGTGGCGGTCATCGGCTTCGAGGACGCACCGGTGGCCCGCCAGTGCGAGCCCCCGCTGACCACGGTCCACCAGCCGGTCGAGGAGATGGGCCGGCGCATGGCCGAGCTGCTGGTGTGCCGGATCCGCCGCGAGCCGGTCGAGATTTCCCACGTTCTGCTCGACACCCATCTGGTCCGTCGCGCGTCCGCCTGACCCGTCCTACCCTGAAGTGTGATTCCGGGCATATCTCTGCCCCTTGACGGCCGGGACACGGCGCCGCAACGGGTGTGAAACGCCGGTTGGGCAATCTGGGCGCTTGGGACGGTACTGCCGTGCCGTTCTCCAGACGGGAGGAGTTGCATGTTGCTGCGGGTACGGGTCACTCTGCCGGACCGCCCTGGAGCCCTCGGTCAGGTCGCGCGCACGCTCGGCGTCGCCGGGGCCGACATCGTCCAGGTCGTCGTGCTGGAGCGGCTCGGCGGGCGGGCCGTGGACGACTTCACCGTCGTCTGGCCGGGTGCCTCCCGCGTCGAACGACTCCTGGCCGGCCTCGCCGCCATCCCCGGTGTGCAGGTCGACGGCGTCTGGCGGGCGATCGGCGCACCGGTCTCCGGCGGTCACGACGCCGAGCTGCTGGCCCAGGTCGCGGCCAATCCGGCGGACGGGCTGGCCACGCTGGTCGACGCCGTACCCGGGCTGCTGGCCGCCGACTG
>NZ_JBEZGQ010000486.1:0-6233 GCF_040650095.1 Actinoplanes sp. NPDC048791
CCACGCCACCCCGCGCTGCCCCCCGCACCCGCGCCGCAGCCTTGGGTCGTTCCACGGGGCCCGGTCCGACGGGCTCCGCCACCTCACAGGGGAGATCATTGATGCGCACCAACCCGTTCCGCCGCCGGCTGCTCCAGCTCGCTGCCACCGCGGCCGTCGTACCGGTGGCCCTGCTGCCGTTCGGACCGGCGACGGCGGCGCCGTCGGCCGCGGCCGCGTCCGTCGCGGCGCCGTCCTTCACCAAGATCGAGGGGGCCGCGAGCGACGCGGCGGGCCTGCAGCCCACCGTGGACGCCTACCGGGCGCTGCTCGGCGAGCCCAACAACGGCAGTGCGCCGGGAAGCCAGCCGGCCGGGCGGCGCGAGATCAACTGGGACGGTACGCCGGACGCCCAGTCCGCGCCGAACCTGCTGCCCCGCGACTTCTTCAACACCACCGTGCCCCGTGGCGCGGTGTTCTCCTCCGGGGCCGGCAACAAGTTCCAGGTCAGCGCGGACAGCGACAACCCGACCCAGACCGCGGTCCGGTTCGGCAACATCAACCCTCAGTACCGGGAGAACTTCAACGTGTTCAGCGCGCAGCGGCTGTTCACGCCGCTGGGCACCAACAGGATGAGCGTCCGGTTCTTCCAGCCGGGCACGACCAAGCCGGCCACGGTCAAGGGCTTCGGCGCCGTCTTCACCGACGTCGACAAGGCCGGGACGACCAAGATCGAACTGTACGACCAGTGGGGCACCCAGCTCTGGTGGCAGGCGGTGCCTAAGGGCACGACGGCCAACCGAAGCCTCTCGTTCCTCGGCGTCAAGACCACCGCCGACGTGTACGAGGTCCGCATCACCACCGGCAACGCCCCGCTGAGCAGCACCAACACCGACACGTCGACCCGTGACGTGGTCGTCATGGACGACCTGCTGTACGGCGAGCCGCAGCCGCTGTCCTGACCACGACAGCCGACACAGCGTGGCCGGGGGTGCTTCCGCCCTCGGCCACGCCGCGCGTCACACCACCACGCCGTCGATCTGCAGGGTCTGGACCGAGGCCGCCGGGAACGGGACAGTGACCCGCTTGCCGACCACCCGCTGGTCCTGGCGGGCGGTGTACCGGTCGGAACCGCCCGGGACGGTGGACCAGCGCGGGACCACGCCGCCCGTGCCACCGGTGGCCTGGCCGAAGCGGGACAGGTCGAACGTCAGGTTCTGCGCGGCACCGGCGTTGAGCGCCACGATCACCAGGCGGCGGGCGGCCGCGTCGTAGCCCGCGATCGCGTGGTCCACGCCGAGGTCGATGATCCGCATGCCGGGGCGGATGTGCCGGGTGAACTGGGCGAGCGTGTAGTACTTGGTCTCGACCGCCCCGGCGGTGGCGGTGCTGCCGTTGTAGCGGATCGTGCCCCAGCCGGCCGACGGGTCCATCACCTGCCAGTAGCACCACGCCGTCGGGTGCAGCCAGCGCCAGTCCATGCACAGGTTGCGGGCCATGGCCAGGCCGGTGCCGTCGCTGTCGCCGTGCTCGGAGTTCCACAGCACCTTGTTGTCGGCGCGGACGGCGTTGTAGAGCAGGTCGCGGCGGGTGTCCGGGCCGTAGCCGTGCACGTTCACCTGCCGTACGAGTGCTTTGGTGGCACTGTCGAAACTGTTCCACGTCGCCCGGGCGGCGTCGAAGTTGGTCTCGTCCGAGGCCGAGATCGTCACGCCGGTCAGGCCCTGCCGGTTCAGCTCGGTACGCAGGTGCCCGAGCACGCTGCGCTGGGTCTGCGCGTCGATGTGGCAGCCCTCCTGGGTGCCGTCGGCGCGCCACCAGCCGGCCGAGGGCTCGTTGAACGGGTCCACCGTCCGGAAACGCACGCCCCACCGCTCCTGCGCGTAGCGGGCCGTGACGGCGAGGTGGTGGGCGTGCTGACGGTGGTTCCAGGACTGGAGATTCAGCCCGCCGCCGGCCGCCCCGGACGGATTGTGGTTGCCGCACATCCACCACATCGGCGAGTTGGCGAACAGCTCGCTGATCGCGCCTCGCTGGGTCGCCTTGACCAGGGCGGCGCGCTGCTTGGCGTCGAGGGTGAAGTTCCACGCCGGCGAGGCCGGGTCCTCGTTGGTGTAGTCGAGCCAGAAGCCCTCGATCTGCTTGAAACGCGGGATGTTGGGCGAGGCCACCATCCGCTCGCCGTTGATCGCGTTCCAGCTGCTGGCGCCCAGGTTGTAGCGGGCGATGGTCAGGCCGAGGCCGGGCAGCGTGGTGCCGTTGTACGACACGTTCTGCATGGTGAAGAAGAGGTCGGCGAAGTCGTCGCGGTCGCCGAAGACGTTGGCCCACCAGGCCAGCGAGGTGCCCCAGCCCTCCCACGCGCCGAAGTCGGCGCCCGGGTTGACGGCGATCGTGGCGTCCGCCCACGCCGGTTCCCCGCCGAGGGTGCCACCGGCGACGGCCAGCCCGGTCGCTCCCGCGGCGGCGAGAACCGTCCTTCTTGTGGTCATGGAGTCCTCCCGAGAGTGGTCACAGGCCCCAGCCCCAGCGGATCTGAGCGAGACCGGAGGCGTTGTTCACCGCGAGGCCGCTGCCGCTCTGCCGGGTCAGTGAGTAGGTGTCGCCGGTGCGCAGCCCGGGCCAGTAGACGATGCCCATCTGCCGGGCCCGCGCCAGGTCCGTCGTGGCTGCCAGGTACGCGGTGAAGTTGTTGCCGTCCTGGTGCCCCGCGCTGTAGTTCAGGCCGGTCGTCATGGGTGAGCCGGCCTCGTCGATGATGGTGCGTGAGGAGTACGACCCGAGCCGGTTGCTGAGGTTGCTGGTCCACGCGGCCCGGGTCGTGTCCGAGGCCCAGAAGCCGTAGAAGTGCAGCGACAACAGGGTGCCGTTCAGCGCGCTCGCCGCCCCCACGCCGGTCACGTTGTCGTTGTAGCCGGTGCCGCTGATCACGACCCGCCCGCGCGGGATGGTCGCGTGCCGCGACAGCCAGGTGGAGCACAGCGACACCCACGCGCTGAGGCTGTAGCCGAACGGCTCGTTCATCGGCTCGAAGTAGACGTTGCCGTTGCCGCCGTAGTCCCCGGTGACCCGGTCCCACATGGTGTTCCAGGCGGCGGGGTCGTCGACGTAGCCGTCCTTGTTCGCCTCCCAGTACGACAGGATGACCTTCATCCCGTGCCCGAGCGCCGAGTCGACGGCGCCCTTGTAGCGGGCCCACCAGTCGGAGTTGACGCTCTGCGGGTTGATCGGCAGCCGGACGGTGTTGGCGCCGACCTGCTGCTGGAAGCCGGTGATGACGCCGTCCGCCTTGGCCCGCACCGTGGCGTAGGAATCGGCCGCGGTCAGGCCGCTGGGGATGACCCAGCCGTCGACGTAGTTGTCGCGCTGATCCGCCCAGTTGACGCCCCGGAAGCCGTTGGTGGCCGCGGACGCAGGCGTGGACAGGGTGAGCAGCGACGCGGTCAGCGCTACCGCCGTGATCGCACTCAGGAAGGCTCGTCTCAATTCGACTCCAGTGCTCAAGGCTGGATGTTTACGCAAACACGGCCGGCCGCCGGAAGCCCGTGGATGACATCGATGTTGCCGAATGATTGCGCTAACATTGCCGAGGTGTCAAGGATTCGCGAGACCATCGTGCGGGCGGCCATGCCGCTCATGGGCGCGTACGACACCGTGACCACGGCGCAGATCGCCCGGGTCGCGGGCATCGACGAGGCTGACCTACTGGCCGTCTTCGCGGACAAGGAGGCGGTCATGCGGGCCTGTGCGGCCCGGATGACGGAGCAGGTGACCGCGGTGCTCAACCCGGCCGAAGAGGTACGGGAGCTGGACGCGATCCCGGCCGACCAGCCACTCGCCGCGCGCCTCGTAGCGGTCATCGACATCCTCGACGGCTATCACCGCCGCGTCCGTACCGATCTCGAGGCCCTGCAGCAAGCCGTCTCGGCCGGTGTACCGAGTCCTCGCCCGGTCAGCCGCGAAGACCTGCGAACCGCCGGCCGGTTGCCCGAGATCCAGCAAGCTGTCGCGAGGGTGCTGGAGCCGGATCAGCACCGCCTGCGACTCCCGGCCGGGTTCCTCGCGGAAGCCTTCCTCGGCATGGCCCTGACGGCACAGTCGCCGGTGCCGGCCGAGCAGGTCGTCGACCTCCTCCTGCACGGCGCGCTGAGCACCGGCCGACAGAACTAGGCGGCACCCGTGGTGGATGCCGCCTTCTGTGTCGGTGTGGGCTACTTGAGCCAGGGCAGGCGCTGCACCAGCGGCAACCGGGCCCACATCTTGCCGAGACCGAGGGTGTCACCCGCGGCAGTCAGAGCGAGGACAGCCAGGACACCGGCGTAGATCAGGTGGTCGTCCATGAACGGGTTGTTCTCCGGAGGCAGCACAGCAGTCCACATCAGAACCAGCAGCAGACCACCGGCAACCGCGGCCAAGCGCATGCCGATACCGGCGATCAGGGCAATGCCGATACCGGCCAGGCCCAGCATGAACAGCCAGTCAGCCCAGGCCGCCCCGGCAATGCTGTGATAGACCCCCTCGAACGGACCCGCGACCGCCTTGCCCAGGAAACCCTTGGTCGGGCTACCGCCGTTGATCCACGCCCCCTTGTCAGGAGTGGCCAGGCCGAGGCCGAACAGCTTGTCGATGAACGCCCACAGGAACACCCAGCCCAGCGCCAGACGCAACCCGGCGAGAGTGAAACGAGTGGCCTTGCTGCGACGGGACTCCGTGACGGTCGTGCCACCGGTCTCGAGGGGGACCCGGGTGGTGCGGTGCTGGACGGCGGTCATGGCGTCCACGTCCTTTCTGGGTTCGTTGGCTACACCCCTATTCCAGTCCGGATCGACGCCGGTGATCAGTGCCGCACTGCCGTACCTTTCGGGACCTTCGGCCTACCCGAGCTTGGCGACGGTCAGAAGCACCGCGGCGTCCTCGAGCGCCGTCAGGCTGTGCCGGGCGTCCGGCACAGCGAGCAGGTCACCGGTCGCGCCGTCGGTGGACGAGTCACCGCTGGTGAGGCGGACGCGGCCGGCCAGGACCTGCAGCGTCGCCTCGCCCGGGTTCTCGTGCTCGTCCAGGGCCGCGCCGGCGCGCAGCGCGACCAGCGTCTGCCGCAGGGTGTGCGTGTGCCCGCCGACGAGAGTCTGGGCGCTGCGGCCGCTGGACGAGTCGCGGGCCGTGGCGAGGTGCTGGGTGACCAGGGCGGTCAACGAGGTGGACATGACGCTCCTTCAGGTGGTGACCGGACGGCGGACCAGGCGGCAGGCCGCATTCAGGGTGAACCGACCGACACAAGCAGAACGGTGGCCTCCGGGTTACGGAGCCACCGTCCACGGCCGCGGTCGGGTCAGGCGATGCCGTACGCGATGCCGGTGCCGAGGATGTTGCTGTCGTCGTAGTCGAATTCGAGCTGATCGACAACGTCGACCACGCCCGCCACCTGGCGGGTCAGCCGCCCGGCGATCTCGGTCGTCGACCACCGGCCGACCCGGCCGGTGAAGGTCACCACGCCGTCGTCGACGGTGATGTGCACGCTCTCGATCTCGTCGGCCATGACGGCACGTACGACCCCGGCCCGCACGTCCGCGAGGATCTCGTCGTCAGGGCGCAGGTGCACCTTGAGCAGGTCGCCGCGGGAGACGATCCCGACCAGCCGGCCCAGGTCGTCCACCACCGGGAGCCGCTTGACCCCTTCGCCGTCCATCACCCGCGCCGCGGCCGCGATGGAGGTGCTGGCCGGCACGGTCACCGGCGGCGTGCTCATCAGGTCGGCCGCGGTACGGGCGGAAGCCTTGACCCGCTCGCCGCGACGGCGCCGGCCGTCGAACAGGCGGGGCACCTCGGCGCCGGCGTACTCGATCTTGCGGAGCAGGTCCGCCTCGGACACCACCCCGGTCACCCGCTGGAACCCGTCGACGACGGGTACGGCGCTGAACCGGTTGCGCACCAGCAGGTCGACCACGTCGCGGTACGGCGTGTCCGGCGTAACGGTGACCACCGCGGTGGTCATGACGTCGTTCACTGTCCAGGCCTTCATCACGAAGCCTCCTCCTCGGTCACCTCGACGCTAGGAGCGGACCGCCGGCCGGGGCAGGGCCGACCGGCCCTACCCCTCGGGACCACAGCCCGGGCCGCCGGAGCGCTACGCGACGCCGAACGGGGTACCGCGCTCCGAACCGTTGATCATGCTGTCGTCGATGTCGAACGTCAGACCGTCCGCGACGTCGACGACGCCCGGCACGCGCCGGGCCGTACCGGCGAGCCGCGCGGCG
>NZ_JBEZGQ010000487.1:0-2569 GCF_040650095.1 Actinoplanes sp. NPDC048791
CATGGACCGGCCCGCGGACGAGGACCGGGACTGGACGCCGACCGGCGAGGTGCTCGCGACCCTGATGACGCGGCTGATCGGCGACGTCCCCTCGGCCACCCACCGGCGGGCGCTGGAGGTGGCCGCCCAGGCCTACGCCACCACCGAGGAACTGCTGCTCGCCGCCCTGCCGGACGAGGACGCCGGTGCCCTGTTCGGCTGGCTGCGCGGGCTGCCGTTCATGGAGTCCGCGCCGCAGGGACTCTTCCCGCACGACGCCGCGCGGGAGACGCTCGTCGCGGACCTGCGCTGGCGGTCACCCCAGGCGTACGAAGGCATCCGCGAGCGTCTGGTGCAGGTGTATCTCCGTCAGGCCCGCGAAGCCCCGGACGACCAGATGCTCGACGCCATGGGCCGCGCGTTCTACCTCTACCGCGACGTGCCGCTCGTGGGCGCGATGTACTCGTGGTCGCGTCAGGGTGGCGTACACGAGGAGGACCTGGCGCCGGAGCACCTCCCGCGCGTGCTGGAGCTGTGCCGCGCGGCCGAGGGGGAGGAGTCCGCGGCCCTGGCCGCCTACTGGTACGCCAAACAGCCGCACGTCTTCCGCATCTTCCGTGACCTCCGCAGCGGCGAGATCGTGGCGTTCTCGGCGCACCTGGTGCTCAGCGTCCCGGCCGATCCCGAGGACCTCGCGGCGGATCCGGTGGTCGCCGCCGCCTGGGAGTACAGCAACGCCACGAGCCCGGCCCGTCCCGGCGAGCACATCTCCATCACCCGCTTCGCGGTGTATCCCGCCGCGTACGAGCAGCCGTCCGCGGTGCTGGAGCTGAACCACTGGCGGGCGCTGGTGGAGGCGTACCGGGCGACCGGACGGGCCCACGACTTCGACATCTACCAGGACATGGCGGCGTGGACGGAACGCCTCGGCACCGCCATGGCCGACTCCGGCCGGCGCGTACGGGTCGGCGACGCCACCTACGGGCTGTTCGTCAACGACTGGCGGCAGGAGTCGTTCGAGGAGTGGTTCCACGCCGTGGTCCGTGGTGCCGTCCCGGCCAGCGTCGGGGACCAGGGTGCCGTCGCGGTGCGCCCGGTCCCGCCACCGGATCCGGCCACCGGTGCGGTGCCGGACCGCGAGGAGTTCGACGAGTACGTCCGCCTGGCCCTGCAGACCTGGCGCCACCCCGAGGGCTTCGCGTCGAACCGCCTGCTGCACCGGCCTTTCCTGACCGTGGCCGGCGGTGATCCGGCCGTCGTTCTGCGCGCGCTGGTCCAGGAAGCGGTCGACGCGATGGGTACGGACCTCGCGGGGGTGAAGGCGCACGCGGCTCTGGTGGCGACGTACTTCTCCGGGGCACCGACCCACGAGGCGGCGGCGCGCCGGCTCGGCCTGCCCTTCGGCACCTACCGCCGGCATCTGCGGGCGGCTGTCGCCCGGGTGAGCGACGTGCTGTGGGAGGCCGAGCTCGCGTCCCGGTGACTCACCGGCCCGGTTCGGTGCCGTGGTCGACCACGAGGACCACCTTGCCGACGACCGTACGGGACTCGGCCAGCCGCAACGCCTCGCCGGCGCGTTCCAGCGGCAGCTCGGCCGCCACCTGCGCGGTGAGGACGCCCTGGGCCAGCAGGGTGAAGACCTGCCCGAGGTCCTCGCGGAGCCGGGCGCGGAAGACCTGCTTGCGGCGACGGCCGCCCCACACGTTGTAGAACGCCGCGGACCGGCCGTTCGGCAGGTAGTTCCACACCGTCAGGCGGGCGGCGAGGGCGACGACCGGCAGCAGCGGGTTGCCCTTGTCGTCGCGGGTCGACGCGCTGCCGTAGGCGACGAGCGTCCCGCCGCGGGCGAGCAGGCGGAACGAGTCGACGATGCCGGGCCCGCCCACGTGGTCGAAGACGGCGTCCACCCCGGCGGGGGCCAGGGCCCGTACCTGGGCGGGGAGGTCGGCGGCGGCGTAGTCGAGCGGGATCGCGCCGAGGTCGCTGACCGCCGTACGGTTGCGCGCCGAGGAGGTGCCGAGCACCCGGATGCCGGCGTGCCGGGCCAGCTGCACGAGGGTCGAGCCGACGCCGCCGTTCGCGCCGTGCACGAGGATCGTCGCACCGGGGCGGACCTTCGCGACGCGGTGCAGCATCTGCCAGGCGGTGATGCCGTTGACCACGACGGTCTCGGCCTCGCTGGGCGTGATGCCCTCGGGCACGGGGACCAGGTCCGCCGCGTCCAGCAGGGCGGTGGACGACCAGCCGCCGACCTTGGTCAGGGCGGCGACCCGTCGGCCGGCCAGCGCGGGGTCGACGCCGGGCCCGACCGCGGCGACGGTGCCGACCAGGTCGTAGCCGGGGACGAAGGGAAAGGCCGGCTGGGCGAAGTAGCGCCCGCGCCGCATCTGCTGCTCGGCGAAGGAGACCCCGCTCGCCTCGACGGCGACCAGCGCCTGGCCGGGGCCCGGGGCGGGAGTGGGGCGCCGGCGTACGAGCAGCTGCTCGGGCTCGACGATGCCGGGCAGAACGATCTCGGTCGTGGTGGCCATGGAAGTTCCTCCTCCGTAAGGGGTTCGGGGTGGAGTCTTCGTCGGGCCGCCGTCCAGCC
>NZ_JBEZGQ010000487.1:2579-6212 GCF_040650095.1 Actinoplanes sp. NPDC048791
CGAGCTGATCACGATCTGCTTGTTCGCGTTGTGCAGCGTGTTGAACGTGTGGAAGAACTCTTCGTCGGGCCGCCGTCCAGCCTCCAGGGTTCAGCGGTGTCCAGGCCCGTCCAGCCCGGTCCATCGCAAATGCAAACGGTCACTTGTGCAAACGACGGTTTGCGTTAGGGTGGAGCCATGGACCTCGACTCCGCCTTCGCCGCTCTCGGCGACCCCGTCCGGCGGTCCCTGGTGGCCCGCCTGGCGCACGGTGACGCCACGGTGGGGGAGCTCGCCGCCCCGTTCGACCTGACCTCGCAGGCGATCTCCCACCACGTCGGTGTGCTGCGCCGCTGCGGCCTGGTGGAACAGCGCCGCGAGGGCACCCGGCGCCCCTGCCGGCTCCGCACCGACCAACTGGCGCTGCTCAGCACCTGGATCGACGACCAGCGCCGCACCTGGGCCGACCGGCTCGACGCCCTCGAACAGCACCTGACCGACGAGGGGGCGGACCGGTGACCGCCGACCTGCGCGGCGACGAACTGATCGCCCGCCGCCACCTCCCGGCCGGACCCGCCCGCGTCTGGGCGGCCTTCACCGCACCCGCGAGCATCGCGGCATTCTGGGGCGGTTCACACGCGACGGTGCCCGCCGGCTCGGTCACCGTCGACCTGCGCCCGGGCGGCGAGTTCGCCCTCGACACCCGCGCGCCCGACGGCACGACCCGCCGGCTGCGGTTCGTCTACGTGACCGTCACCGAGCCGCACGAGCTGGTGTTCGACGAGCCCGTCACCGGCCTGCGCACCACCGTGACCATCCGCGCGGCGGACACCGGCACGGACCTCACCGTCCACCAGCGCCGGCTGCCTCCGGAGCTGCGCACCACCCAGGCGGCCGACGGGCTCGCCGCGATCCTCGAAGCCCTCGAAACCCACCTGCGGCACCCCGGACGGAGCACATCGTGACCCAGCGCGACCTCGTGGCGGAGTACTTCGCCGGCTTCCGGACCGGCGACCACCCGCGCATCCTGGCCACCCTCACCGACGACGTCGAGTGGGTCATCCACGGCCACCGGACCACTCAGGGCAAGGCGGAGTTCGACGGCGAGATCGAGAACCCAGCCTTCACCGGCCACCCCGACCTCGACCTCCACCGGATCTTCGAGGACGGCCCGGTCGTCATCACCACCGGTGAAGGTCGCGGCGCCACCGTCGACCACGGCCCGTTCCGCTTCGCCTTCAACGACCTGTTCACCTTCCGCGACGGCCGCATCGCCCGGGTCGACTCCTACGTCGTCCCTCTGCCCTGAGGCTGCTGTCAGCGACCGCCGAGGGCGCCCAGCACGGTCCTGACCAGCAGGCCGGCGCGGCCGCCGGCCTCGGCCAGCTCCGGCGCGTCGTCGGGGAGCAGATGGACCTCTGTCATTAGAGCCAGGTAGACCCGCCGGCACCAGGCCGGGCCGGCGGCGGTGATCGCGCCCGCCGCGTGCAGGCGGGTGAACAGCAGGTCGAGACCGTCCTGGACCTCCCGGCTGGGCGCCGAGGCCAGGGTGATGGTGAACCGGTGGCTCATCTTCAGCTCGAAGACGATCTCCGAGACCCGGTGCAGGGCCAGCACGGGCGGCGCCGTCCGCACGCTGGCCTGCTCGATCACGAGCAGATAGCGCTCGTTGAGCTGCTCCCTCAGCGCATCGAGCAGCGCCTGCCGGGAGGTGAAGCGCCGGTGGACGGTCGCGCGGGCGACCCCGGCGGCGTCGCCGATTCGTTCCAGCGAGGCGTTCGGGTCGTCGGCGAGCACGGCTTCGGCGGCCTCGAGGATCCGGGCCGTACTGCGTTCCGCGTCCGCTCTCATCGCGGCCCACTCTACCGAGCGGTTAACTGAGACGGCAATGACACAGTTATTGACTTAACTGACACTCACGTGTTGCAGTTAACGCATGGATCTTCAACTCACCGGCAAGCGTGTTCTCGTCACCGGCGCCAGCAAGGGCATCGGCCTCGCGATCGTCCGGGCCTTCGTGGCCGAGGGTGCCTCGGTCACCGCCGTGTCCCGGAACAGCACTCCCGAGCTCGAGGCCACCGGAGCCTCCTTCGTGGCCGCCGACCTCGCCGAGGCGGACGGCCCGCGCCGGATGGTGCAGGCCGTCCTCGCCGCCGACCCCCGCCTCGACGTCCTGGTCAACAACGCCGGCGGCGGCACCATGAGCGAGGCGTCGTTCACCGATCCCCTCGACGGCGGCGACGACGACTGGACCCGCACGTTCGCACTGAACCTCGACGCGACCGTGCGCAGCACCCGGGCCGCACTGCCCGCCCTGATCGCGGCGCGGGGAGCCGTCGTCAACATCAGCTCCGACAGCGCCCTGCGTCCCGGGGCGGCGCCGCTGCCGTACAGCACTGCGAAGGCCGCCCTCAACGCGTTCTCCCGCGGACTGGCCGAGAAGCTGGGCGCGCAGGGCGTCCGGGTCAATGTGGTCACCCCGAGCGGGACGCGTACGGACCTGATGGAGGGCAAGGACGGCTTCGCCGCCCAGCTGGCGGAGCATCTCGGCGTCGACCACGGGACGCTGCTCGCCACGATGCCGGGCCAGAGCGGCATGCTCACCGGCACCCTGATCGAACCGGAAGAGATCGCCCGCGCGGTGCTCCTGCTGTCGTCCCCGACCATGTCCAGCACGATCGGCGCAAACTGGCGCATCGACGCCGGCGCCACCAAATCCGTCTAGCCCGCCGCGACGGGGCGTTGTCGTGCGCGGGCGACGCACCCTGACGGCCGCGTTGATCGTTAGTCGGCGGAGGCACCCGTCGGGGGGGGGGGGGGGCGGGGCGGGGGGGGGGGGGGCGCCCCGCCGGGGGGTTGGCGCCCGGGGGCGCCCGCGAACCGATTCAGGAGTCAGACATGTCTTGGCGTTGCCTTTCCCGGCCCGCTGTCGCCGGTGCGACGCTCGCCGCCGGTGTCACGTTCGCCGCCCCGGCGTCCGCGGCGGTGACCTACAACCCCGTCAACCGCACCGGTTTCGTCGCCGCGGCGGACGTCCGGCAGGCCTTCGGCTGGACCCCCGCGAAGCTCGCCGCGCGCGCCGGCGGTGTCGCCTTCGACCACGACTTCTGGACCGACGACACCTACTCCGTCGTCTGCGGCAAGCGCACGTACCCGCTGGTGCACCACCGGGAGTTCGGTCGCTACGAGCTGACCGACGCCGTGGTCCGCAAACGCGCGACCACCGGCTATGGCGCCACGGGCATCACCGGCTTCCGGCTCGCCGGCGCGAGTTTCGGCATCTCGGGCACCTCCGTGGCGCCCGCGGTCGGCCAGCCCTGCCCGGGCCGGGTGAAGGGCGCGACGATCGACGCGCTGCGGCTGGTGTCGTCGGCCACCGGCTGGTCCCTGGCCGCCCGCTCGGGCGACGTCCGGCGTCAGCTCCTGAAGGGCGGCAAGGGCGCGTCACAGCCCCAGACTTCGAGGTCCTAGGGCAGGGTCACGTCGGGGGCGGGCTCCAGCCCTCCCGCTCCAGCCTCGTCGCCGGCTGCCCGGGCCTGCCCGTGTTCCGGTGCATCAGCCGTCGTCGCCCGGGTATGCCGAGCGCGTGCGTACCTCCGGGACGACCGGTCGCCGCCGGGCCGGCGGACCCGTCGCGAGCGCGGGCGCGGCTCC
>NZ_JBEZGQ010000488.1:0-6208 GCF_040650095.1 Actinoplanes sp. NPDC048791
CCGGATCGCGCCCGCCGCCGACCAGGACCGGCCGCGCAGCCGTACGTGCCGGCCCGCCGGGACCATCGCGCCCGGGTCCAGATCGAAGGCGCTCATGAGGACCTGGCGGGTGAAGGGTTCGCCCTCCGCCGGGTGGTCCGGGCCGAACAGCCGGTAGAACTGGGTGTTCCAGGGTGAGAACAGCGGGGCGTCGCTGACCTCGATGCTGCCCAGCCACTTGATCGAGGCGATGCCGATCCAGCCGGGCACCACCAGCCGCACCGGGTGGCCGTGGTCGGCGGGCAGGGGTTCGCCGTTCATCTCGTACGCGAGCAGCACGTCGTGCAGTGCCTTGCGGAGCGGCAGCGGGCGGCGGACCGGGCCGAGGTCCACGCCGCCGCTGACGAAGTTCGGGTCCAGCCCGGCCGGCAGCACGTCCACCGCGTGGCGGCTGAGGCCGGCGCGACGCAGCACTGTGGACAGCCGGACGCCGCGCCAGCGGGCCACGCCGACGCCGCCGAGCTTCCAGGCCGTGCCGGATACCGTCTGACCCTGCTGGGTGGTGAAGTAGCTGCGGCCGTTTCCGGCGCATTCCACCGTTGCGGTGACCGTTTCGCTCGGCAGGCTGCGCAATTCCTCATATGTCAATGAGACCGGTCCGTGTCGCAGTCCGGCGCCGAACAGGCGCAGCCGCCAATCCGCCGCATCGATGATCGGCGTGCTGGTGTGGTTGCGGACGAAAAAGCGGTCGATCGGCACCAGATAGCCCTGATCGGCCAGCGCCGACCAGCGCATCTCGGCGTTGGTGCCCAGCACGGTGAAGAGCTCCGGGGGCAGGGGCTTCACGATCGGCCCCGGCGCGGCGGCGGTGGCGGCGGTGCCCGTGGCGGCTACGCCGGCCAGGCCGGCGCTCGCCGCGGCGGTGAGTTTGAGCAGGTCCCGGCGGGAGAAGCCGGTTGCCTCACCGGTCAGCCACTGGGCCAGCCGGCGCCGGTCGTAGGTGGCCTCGTCCAGCATGTCGTCCATCAGGGTGCTCCTCTGCGGCACTGACCGGTCTCGATCGTCCGACACATGGTAAACCGATGGGCGCTGTAGGAAAAGGGAGTCATGGTGAGTACCCGCTGAAAACTGATCTATGCGGAAAGAATTCGTCGTATTGTGTGGACTGTTTTATGCGTTAGCGGAGGCCACCCCGGGTAACCAATATCGCGAAGCACCAACGGACGAACGAACCACGATGGAGGCAGCAATGAGTGACCCGTCTGCGGGCGCCCGCGCGCCGGACACCACCCCCCTCGCCGACGTGCCGGTCACCGAGACCTACGCGGCGACGACATATCCCGAGACGACCTACCCCGCCGAGACGTACCCGGCGACCGGGCAGGGCTCCTCGGGCGGCGACCAGTCCGCGGTCAAGCAGGCCGCCGGACAGACCGCCCAGGCCGCGGGTCAGGCCGCCACTGACGTCAAGGACACCGCCAAGCAGCAGGCCCAGCGGGTCGGCTCCGAGGCCAAGACCCAGGTCCGCAACGTCGCGTCCGAGGTTCGCGGCAAGGTCAGCGAGCAGGCCCGGACGCAGAACGACAAGCTCGTCGGCAGCATCCGCGAGATGGCCGACCACCTGGACGACATGCGCGGTGACCGGGCCGACTCGCCCGCCACCCAGGTCGTCTCGCGCGTCGCGGACAGCGGCCGGCAGCTCGCCGGCTACCTGGAGCAGCACGGCCCCGAAGGCGTGCTGCGCGAGGTCCAGGACTTCGCCCGGCGTCGTCCCGGCGCGTTCCTGGCCGGCGCACTGGCCGCCGGCTTCGTGGTGGCCCGCCTGGGCAAGGGCGTGGCCAAGGCCGACGACCTCTCGTCGGACAAGCCCGCCAGCGACTCGTTCGTGTCCAACCCGGGCACCTACGACACCGGCTACGACGCCGGCACGACGGGCTACACCACCGGCACGACGACGACCGGCGGCTACGTGGACCCGGCGGTCGGCACCACCACCGGCTACCCCGCGGCGTCCACCGAGTACGCCTCGACGGGCACCGGCACGCCGGTCGTCGTGGAGGAGGACTACGTCACCGGGACCACGCGGGATTACCCGGGCGGCACGCGATGACCGCGCCGTACCCGACCGGCCACTCGCGGGACCACACCGAGGAGGTCAGCGAGACCTCCGTCGGTGAACTGATCGGCAACATCAGCAACGACCTGTCCACGCTGTTCCGCCAGGAGGTGGAGCTGGCCAAGGTCGAGCTGAAGCAGGAGGCCTCGAAGGCCGGCAAGGCGGCCGGGATGCTCGGCGCCGCCGCCTTCGCCGGTTACCTGGTGCTGGTGCTGCTCAGCTTCGCGCTGGTGGCCGCCCTCAGCAATGTGATGGATCCCGGCTGGGCCGCGCTGATCGTGGCGGTGCTCTGGGGGATCGTCGGCGCGGTGCTCTACAGCAACGGCCGCAAGAAGCTCAAGACCGTGGACCCGACCCCGCGGCGCACCGTCGACACCCTCAAGGAGGACGCGCAATGGCTGAAGAACCCGACCGGTTGAGGCAGGACATCGAGGCGACGCGCGCCTCCATGACCCGCCACGTGGATCTGCTGGCGGAGAAGACCAGCCCGACCAAGGCCGCCCAGCGCCGCTGGACCGCCGTGAAGGAGAAGGTCATGGGTAGCTCGGAGCACGCGCGGCACTCGGCGGGCAACGCCGCGGGCACCGTGCAGGACAAGGCCTCGTCGGCCGTCAACACGGTGCAGGACAAGGCGTCGCAGCTGACCGACAAGGCCGGCGACAAGGCGCACAGCGCCGCGGACGCGGTACGCAGCGCTCCGCAGACGGTGGCCCAGCAGGCTCAGGGCAACCCGCTCGCCGCGGGCATCATCGCCTTCGGTGTCGGTATGCTCGCCGCCACGCTGATCCCGGTCACCGACGCCGAGAAGCGGGCCGGCCAGCAGCTCAAGGAGCACAGCGGCGACCTGACCGACAAGGTCAAGGACGTCGCGGCCGAGATGAAGGACGACGTCTCGGGCACGGTGCAGCAGGCGGTCGGCCAGGTCAAGGAGACCGCCGCCGACGCCGCGCAGACCACCAAGCAGCAGGCCCAGTCTTCGGCGCAGGACGCCAAGGACCAGAGCAAGCAGGCGGTCAGCGACGCGAGGTCCTGACCTTCGTACGACCGGCGCCGGGCTGCCCCGAAGGGGGCAAGCCCGGCGTTTGTCGGTTCACCGCTCGGGCACTGGAATCGCATGACTATGAAGTTCGGATACAAGCTGTCGGCCGAGGGTTTCGGCCCGAAGGAGCTCATCCAGCAGGCGGTGCGGGCCGAGCAGGCCGGCTTCGACTTCGTCGAGATCAGCGACCACTTCCACCCGTGGCTGGACGTGCAGGGCCACTCGCCGTTCGCCTGGACCGTGCTCGGGGCGATCGCCGCGCGCACCGAGCGGATCGGCCTGGCCACCGGCGTGACCTGCCCGACCGTGCGGTACCACCCGGCGATCATCGCCCAGGCGGCCGCGACGCTGGCCATCGTGTCGGACAACCGGTTCACGCTGGGCATCGGCGCGGGGGAGCGGCTCAACGAGCACGTCGTCGGGCAGGGCTTCCCGAGCGTCCGCGGCCGGCACGAGCGGCTGCGCGAGGCGCTGGAGATCATCAAGCTGCTCTGGCAGGGCGGCTACCAGTCGTACGAGGGCAAGCACCTGCAACTGGAGGACGCCCGGGTCTTCGACCTGCCGGACCAGCTGCCGGTGATCGCCGTCGCGGCCGGCGGCAAGGACGCGGCCGCGATGGCCGCCGAGCTGGGTGACGGGCTGTTCGCCACCGAGCCGCGGGCCGACCTGGTCGAGAGCTACACCGGTGCCGGCGGGTCCGGCCCCCGCTACGCCGAGGTGCCGATGGCCTGGGCGCCGACCGAGGAGGCCGGCATCCAGGAGGTCCTCAAGACCACCCGGTGGGCGCTGACCGGCTGGAAGGTGATGAGCGAGCTGCCGAATCCGGTCAACTTCGACGCGGCGTCGCAGACGGTGCGCGAGGAGGACGTCCGCGGCCAGTTCGCGCTGGGCCCGGACGCCGAGCCGTACGTGGCCGCGGTGAAGAAGTACACCGAGGCGGGCTTCGACCACATCGTCCTGCAGAACGCCGGTCCGGACCCGGACGGCTTCATCGACTTCTTCCAGAAGGACCTGCACGACAAGCTCCAGCGCTTGTGAAAGTTCCCGTTTCGTCCCGGGCCGGTAGGGGTAGGCCGCTGCGATGATCAGCGAAGTCACCGTCGTGGTGGCCACCCGTAACCGGCGCGCCCGGCTGTTCGAGACCATCCCGCACCACGAGGGCCCGATCATCCTGGTCGACAACGGGTCCGACGACGGCGGCCCGGAGGCCATCAAGGCAGTTTTCCCGCAGGTCACGGTGGTGCCCCTGGGCGAGAACAGGGGAGCCGCGGCGCGCAACGTCGGCGTGGAGCTGGCTCGTACCCCTTATGTCGCGTTCGCCGACGACGACTCGTACTGGGAGCCCGGCTCGCTGGCCCGCGCCGCCGCTCTGCTGCGGGACCACCCGCGGGTCGGGCTGCTCAGCGCCCGCGTGCTGGTCGGCCCGCAGGCCCGCGTCGACCCGGTCTCCGAGGCCATGGCCGCCGCACCCCTCGGCGTCCCCGAGGGTGCGCCCGGACCGGCCGTGCTGGGCTTCCTGGCCTGCGCGGTCACCGTCCGGCGGGAGGCGTTCCTGCAGGTGGGGGGCTTCAACCCCAAACTGCACGTGTACGGCGAAGAAGCCCTCCTGGCCATGGACCTGGCCGCCGCCGGCTGGCTCCAGACCTACGCGCCCGAGCTGACCGTGCGCCACCTGCCGCTCCCGGCCGGCCGGGACAACGGCGCCCGGCACCGCATCGAGGCGCGCAACCGGGTCCTCACCGCTCTGCTGCGCCGCCCGCCCGCCGTGGTCGCCCGGACAGCGGTATCGGCCTGGCGGGACGATCGGCGGGGTGTGGCCGACGCCGCGCGCCTGCTCCCGTGGGCGCTGCGCCAACGCCGGCCACTCCCGGACACTGTGGAGGACGCCCTGCGCGTCCTCACCAACTAGTAGGCCTCACCACCCGTTCGGCGGGGCCTCCAGGTGGACCGCCTTCATGACGGTCAGCTCGTCGAGCAGCTCGGGGCCGTACCCGAAGCCCTGACCGCTGCCGCCGCGCGGATGCGCCGCACCGCCGGGCGCACCGCCGAAGACCGCGTTGACCTTGACGGTGCCGACCGGCAGCTCCCGCCAGGCCTGCTGGGCGTGGCTCATCGAGCCGGTCAGCACCGTCGCGGCCAGCCCGTACGGTGACTCCGCGGCCCGGGCCAGCGCCTCGCTGAACGAGTCGACGACGACCACCGGGGCGACCGGGCCGAAGGTCTCCTCGCGCAGCACGGCCATGTCGTCGGTGCAGTCGGCCAGCACGGTCGGCGGGTAGTACGCGCCCGGACCGTCCGGCACCTCGCCGCCGGTGAGCACCCGTGCGCCGTCCTGCACCGCCGCGCTGACCTGGGCGTGCACCGCCTCGCGGAGCCGGGTGTCGACCAGCGGCCCGAGGTCACCGGCCCAGGTCCTCGCCTGCTCGGCCAGCTCGCGCAGGAACGCGTTGGCGATGTCGCGGTGCGCATAGATCCGTTCCACGGCGACGCAGATCTGCCCCGAGTTGGCGAAGGAGCCCAGCGCCGCCTGCTGCGCCGCCCACGCCGGGTCGACATCCGCGTCGACGATCAACGGGTCGCTGCCGCCGTTCTCCAGCAGTGCCTTGGCCCCGGTCGTCGCGCAGGCCGCCGCGATGGCCCGGCCGGTCGCGGTCGAGCCGACATGCGCGACCACGTCCACCTCCGCCGAGGCGAGCGCCGCCCCGACCGTGCCGTCGCCGCTGAGCAGCGAGAACACCCCGTCCGGGAAGTGCGGAGCGAGAAGCTGGGCCAGTCGCCGACCGGTGGCCGGGGTGCGCTCACTCGGCTTGTAGACGACCGTGTTGCCGGTCACCAGGGCGGCGCCGAGCAGGCCGCACGAGACGGCGACCGGGTCGTTCCACGGCGTCACCACCGCCACCACCCCGCGCGGCCCGTACGCCATCAAGTCGATCGCCTCGTCGTTGCCCGCCAGCGTCCGGCCGCGGTGGGTGGGTCCGAGCTCGGCGTACTGGCGCAGGGTGCCGACGCCCGCGCCGATCGAGTCCTTCGCGCCGTCGACGGGCTTGCCCATCTCCGCGTTCATCAGCTCGGCG
>NZ_JBEZGQ010000489.1:0-6205 GCF_040650095.1 Actinoplanes sp. NPDC048791
CTGGCCGCGCGCACCGAGGAACAGCTGAAGGCCGTGACCGAGGAGATCCGCCGGGACGGCGGCCGCGCGGACCACGTGGTCTGCGATCTGGCCGACGCCGGCAGTGTGCGGGCCGCCGTCGCACGGACCGTCGAGGTCTTCGGGCGGCTCGACGTCGCCTTCAACAACGGCGCCACCATCACCCCGCCACTGCCGTTCGACCAGGTACGGGAGGAGCACTTCGACGAGCTGTACGCCGTGAACCTCCGGGGAGTGTGGCTGGCCATGGTGGCCGAGATCGGTGCCATCCGGGAGACGGCCGGTGCCGGCGCCATCGTCAACAACTCCAGCGTGGGCAGTCTGCGGGGCAATCCGGCGCTGCCCGCGTACGGGGCGATGAAACGCGCGGTCAACAGCCTCACGGAGTCGGCCGCCGTCACGTACGGCCCGCAGGGCGTCCGGGTCAACGCGATCGCGCCCGGCAACACGAGCACCGAGATGATCCGTACCTGGGAGGCGGACTCGCCCGGCCTGACGGACCGCCTCATCGCCGCGACGCCGCTGCGCCGGTCAGCCGATCCGGCCGAGATCGCCGAGGCCGCGGCGTGGCTGCTGAGCGACCGGGCCTCCTTCGTGACCGGCGCCGTGCTCCCGGTCGACGGCGGCGCCCGGGCGTGACCGGCCGGGCGGGGACGGCGCCGGATGAGCCATTCCGCCACCGCCGGGTTGATCGTCCAGGCGGCGATCATCAGCACCGCCCGGGTGCCCACGCCGGGCTGACCGGTGTGTTGGCCCGGCGATGCCGGGCCGTCGATCAGCCCGGACGCCGCCGGCCTCGCCACATTCTTCACTCCGGCCGACGCCGGCGTATCACTTCACGGGCAATTTCATTCTGAACAGTTTCTCTGCATTTCGGAACGCAATCTTCTCCTTGTCTTCGCGTGGCAGATCGACTCCGCGGAACCAGTCGGTCTGGACCTTGATGTCCGCGAACGGGTAGTCGGTTGCGAACAACACGCGATCCACGCTTATGAACTTCAGCAGGAGATCGAGCAGTTCGGTCTGGGGGAATGCGCTGGTGGTGACCCAGAAGTTGTCCTTGAAGTATTGCGCGAAGGGCTTCTCGAGCGAATTTTCGGTCGACTCGCCCATGTCTTCGAGGATCCGCTTGTAGTAGAAGGGAAGCCCTTCGCCCATGTGGCCGATGATGATTTTCAGTCTGGGGAACCTGTCGAAAACCCCGTATGTGATCATTCGAATACACTGGGTCAGCACCTCCTGGTGCCAGCCATAGCCAGACCCACTGAAAATGTAGGGTTGGAGCTCTTCCGCATATTTGGACCGGGTGGTGCTGTAGTAGATCTTGAAGATCTCGTCAGCTGGATAACCGGGATGCAGGTAGATCGGCACATCGAGAGCCTGGGCCCGTGCCAGCACCGGGTCGAAATCGGGATGGTCGAGATACTTCTTCGTGATGTGTCCGTTGGTCAGTGCGCCCAGGAAGCCATCTTCCTTGACCGAGCGTTCCAGTTCGTCCGCCGCCGCCTCCGGGCTCTGCAAGGGCAAGGTGGCGAAAGCCTTGAAGCGGCCCGGATATTTGGCAATTGGGCCCTCGACAAGTTGCCGGTTAAGACGATGGGCAAGGTCGATGCCCTTCTTCCCGGGGACATTCTGTACGGACGGTGTATGAGCAGAAAGGATCTGAACGTTGAGTCCCCCCTTGTCCATGTCGCCGATGCGGCGTTGGCCCAGATCCGAAAGGCCAATTTCCTCAAGGTACGCTATGTGATCCTCATTGATGGAGTTCAGCTTCAACAACTCGGGAGTCGAAAATGTCTCCTCCGCGCCGATGAAGGGCAGGTCCCGGTCCCGCAAGGCAATGTCCGAAGTCTTGGCCGGGGTCTTGGCCGGGGTCTCGTCCTCGTCCGCTGCCGAAACGGCGGCATACGCGGACAAGCCGGCACCGGCGCCAAGCGCCGTGGCAGCGGCCAGAAAGCCGCGGCGTCCCATGGACTTCATGCCAGTCTCTCTTTCAGGTTTTTGTCTGGTGTGGTTTCCGTACGGCATCCGTCGGCGAGATGCTTCAGTTCGAGACCGGGGGTCTTCGCGTCCTTCTTGCGCACCGCGGCAGCGCCGACCAGCGGCACCGCGAGGAACTGCTCGCCGGCGCGCGGTGGAGCTGACGACCTGCCCGCGTGCGCGCTGTGCGGGTCAGCCGCGCCGGGCGGCGCTTTCCCTGACCGCGTTACATTGACGACCATCAGTACCTCCGGCACGCGAATCGGCTCGCTCATCTGATGCCGACTTCGTACCGAGCGAATCTGAGACGACCGTTAGAAAAGCTCCTGACCCGGCCTCTTAGGTGATGTCTCGTAACTCGGTACGGGCGTTGCCGGGCAAACGGGTGGGCGGCGTCGATCGGCCGGAGCGATGTTGTGCAGATGGGCGATGCCTGGCGCGGGGACCGCGAGTGTGCGCCCGGCGCGGCGGTAGTCCCGCGGGATCTTGTAGGTCCTCAGACGCGCCAAGGCGTGTTCCACGCGGGCGGTAAGGGGGGATCACCTCAAGATTGCCGCGGTAGCCACCAGCGGCCATTACGTCGCGCCCGGCCGGCTTCCGGTCGATGCCGCTGGTGCGGTAGACGATCCTTGCCGTTGCCGTTGCCGTTGCCGTTGCCGTTGCCGTTGCCGTTGCCGTTGCCGTTGCCGTTGCCGTTGCCGTTGCCCGGTTGCCGGGCGGCCCAGGGCGATGACCGGACGGCTGTTGGCGTCAATGGCGACTTGCCGGTGACCTCGTGGCCACCTCAGCGGCATCGTGGTGACAGCAGCTCAGGGCACGATGACCTGGACGCCGGCCGGGGCGGCGCCGTCCATGGCGGCCAGGGCCGCCGCGGCGGCCGGGAGCGCGAGCTCACCGGTGATCAGCTCGCCGGGGCGCAGCGCGCCCGTCTCCACCAGCGACAACATCTCCGGGTACGCGTGCGCCGGCATCCCGTGGCTGCCCAGGATCTCCAGCTCGTGCGCGACGACCAGCTCCATCGGCACCGTCGGGCGGCCGGTCACCGCCGGCAGCAGTCCCACCTGCACGTGCCGCCCCCGCCGGCGCAGCCCTTCGATCGAAGCCGTGAGGGTGACCTGGCTGCCCAGTGCGTCGAGGGAGACGTGCGCGCCGCCGCCGGTGAGCTCCCGGATCGCCTCGACCGGCGGTGTCGTGGCATCCACCGTGGCGGCCGCGCCGAAACGGCGGGCCAGGGCAAGGGCCTCGGCCGACACGTCGACGGCGACGACCCGGGCACCCGCCGCGACCGCGATCATCACCGCGGACAGCCCGACGCCGCCGCACCCGTGCACCACCACCCACTCGCCGGGGCGGACCCGGCCCTGGGCCACCACCGCGCGGAAGGCCGTCGCGAACCGGCAGCCCAGGGTCGCGGCCGCGGCGAAACTGATCCGGTCGTCCAGGCGTACCAGGTTGGTCTCGGCGTGCGGCACCACCACGAGGTCGGCGAACGAGCCCCAGTAGGTGAAGCCGGGCTGTTCCTGCCGGTGGCAGACCTGCTGGTCGCCGGCCAGGCAGGCCGGGCAGGTGCCGCAAGCGCAGACGAAGGGCGCGGTGACGCGGTCGCCGGTCTGCCAGCCGCGGACGCCCGCACCGACCGCGGCGATCTCTCCGGCGAACTCGTGACCCGGGACGTGTGGCAGCCGGATGTCGGTGTCGTGGCCGCGCCAGCCGTGCCAGTCGCTGCGGCACAGCCCGGTCGCGCGGACGGCGACGACGACCCCGTCCTCGGGTGGCTCGGGGTCCCGGACGTCGCGAAGCTCGGGCAGCTCACCGAACCGGTCGTAGATCACCGCACGCATGGCCTCATCGTCGCAGCCGGCCGTACGACTCCAGCGTGCGGAGCGCCTCCACGGTGACCCGCCCGCGCCACGCCAGCCGGGACGCGGTGCTCGGCGGCTCCCAGGTGAGCGCCCAGCCACCGTCCGGCTGCTGGGCCCGCAGCAGGTGGTCGAGGTGCCCGTCGAGCTGGGCGTCGGTGAACAGGGACCGCCAGCGCGAGTCCGCGGCCGGGGCGAAGTGCAGCGGGGTCAGGCCGTACCCCTCGGTCTCGGGGTCGAGGTGGAACATCGAGGTGGTCAGCAGCCGCTCGGTCACGGCGGGGACCAGCTTGTCCGCGCGTTCCCGGTCGGGCACGTGGGCCAGGAAGGCGAACACCTCGAGCAGCGCGTGCGCGTCGTCGGGGGGCGGGTTCTCCTCCAGCGCCTGCCAGCAGTAGCGGGTGGCCGCGTCGCGCCACGGGTGGTCGACGTCGAGCTGGTACAGCAGACCGGCCAGACCGGCGGTCGGGTTCAGCCCCGGCACGTAGGTCCAGTCCGTCATGTGCTCGGCCCGCGGGTAGGCCTCGATCACCGGCGCGGCCAGCGAGACCGCGCCGTCGACCGCGACACTGTCGAGGAAGCCGGCCGCCCGTCGCAGCATCTCCGGATCGGTGGTCCGGGCGGCCACCAGGGTCTGCAAGGCGATCTCGACGTCCAGGGGCAGGCTGGCCGGGCAGCGCTTGTCCGGCTCGAGCCCGTGGCCGAAACCGCCGTCCTCGTTCTGGTAACCGCGCAGGGCGTCGACGACCCCGCCGGCCGGTGCCCCGTGGAAGAGCGTGTCGAACAGGCGTTGCTCCAGCAGCCGGGCCTCGGCCCGGACGAACCGCTCGGCAGCGGCGAAGACGTCATCCATGGCCGAAGCGTAGGAGCCCGGCGGCGGCGCCGTCTTGAAGAAATCGGACGCGCGGTCAGTGGTACTTGAGCTCGCCGGCGGTGATCGCGGTGGTCAGCCTGTTCTCCGGGGGCGCCAGGGGGCAGAGCCACTGGTCGTCGTACGCGCAGCTCGGGTTGTAGAGGTAGTTGAGGTCCAGCAGGACGCGGGTGCGGGACACCATCTCCAGCCCGCGGCCGTGGGTGCCCTTCACCGTGTCCGTCAGGTATCGGCCGCCGCCGTACGACTGGGGGCCGCAGGTCGCGTCGCGGACCGGCAGGAACAGGCCACCCCCGTACGCGGCCAGCCACCACAGCGACAGCTCGCCCCACGGGGTGTCCAGGATGCCCACCCGGTCGTAGTGGCACACGCCGTCCGGGCCGCCCGTGTCGATGTCGATCTCGCCCGGCGCCGGGCGCAGCTCCACCTCGGCGCGGAACTGCTCGCTCGGCGGGAAGTAGGACAGACCCTCGAAGTCGCCGGTGCTCGGGATCGGTGACTGGGGGTGGTACGCGAACAGCTCGTCACGCCGGGCGCGGAAGTCGGAGAGGTCGGTCGCGGTCAGGTAGATCCGGGCCACCGCCGCGCGGTAGTCGGCGAGTTCGAGTGCCTGCACGCGCACCACCGTATCCCGCACCCCTTGAGTGGATCTTGTAGTTCGTCCTACGCTCGAAAGGTCAGCGCATTGAAACGTTTAAATGCGTTGATCCGCTGCCCCGCGCACCTCCCCCCACCGAGGAGAATCGCATGGCCAAGTCCCTATCCCTCCATGCCCGCAGACCACTGCTGCTCGCCGCGGCCCTCCTGCTGCTGCCCGGCTCCCCGGCCGCCGCAGCGCCTCCCGTCTCCCGTCCCGCCGCCCTGATCACCGCGCCGGTCGGCCTCGCCGGCGCGCACTGGATCTGGTTCGCCGAGGGGGAGCCCGCGCAGAGCGCCCCCGCCGCCACCCGCTACCTGCGCCGCACCTTCACCGCCCCGGCCGGCCCCTACACCGACGCCCAGCTGGTCGTGACCGGCGACGACACGGTCGACGTCTGGCTCAACGACACCTACCTCGCCGGCTCCACCCGGACCGCCGACTCCTGGAAGACCGCCCGCTACGTCGACCTGGCCGCCGCCCTCAAGCCCGGCAGCAACACCCTGACGATCGCCGCGCGCAACACCAGCGCGGGTCCGGCCGGTGTCCTCGGCCGGATCCGGGTCGCCACCGCGCAGAGCACTGTCGACCTGGTCACCGACGGCAGCTGGCAGGCGGCCGACTCGGTGCCGCAGACCTGGACCGCGGCCAAGGACCTCGGCGCGTACGGCACCGGGCCGTGGCGCAGCGATGTCGCCGGTCCCGACCCCGGCGCCGGCTCGCCGGTCACCCTGGCCGGCCTGACCACCGAGCGCCGGACCGGCCCGGTCGGCCTCGACACGGCGAAACCGCGCTTCGGCTGGCGGCTCGTCTCGGCCGCCACCGGCCAGCTGCAGGGCC
>NZ_JBEZGQ010000490.1:0-6203 GCF_040650095.1 Actinoplanes sp. NPDC048791
GCACGACCGGCGCCTCGATCCGGCCGGTCGGCAGGGTGGCGCGCAGGACCCGGACCTGCGCCTCGGCGAACGCCGGGTAGCCGCGGCCGGCCGCAGTCGGCACCGCCACTCGGGTCAGTTCGCCCTCGGGTGTGTCGAGGACGACCGCCTGGCCGGACCGGGCCGCCTGCCGTTCCGCGGCGACCCCGACGCGGTTGCCGGCCACGCCCGTCGGCGAGTAGTACCAGTTCTGCGTGTGCAGGATCGCGACCCGGTCGTGGTCCGGCCGGACTGCGGCGGTCGAGGCCTGCACGAAGGCCCCCGCGTACGGGTCGTCGGGCGAGGGATACCAGGGCGTCACGACGGCCAGGTCGGCCGGTGCGGTACGCCGCGCGGGCTCCGGCGAGGGCTCCAGCCTCATCGAAACGCCCGGACGCCGGCGGCCGACGAACCACGCCACGGCCAGCGCCTCGGGGTCGCCGGCGATCAGCAGCCCGTCGTCGGGCAACGGGCCGTCGGCGGCGAGCAGCAGCCGTCGGGCGGCGCCCGCGTCCAGCCGATGTACCGTCACCGCGGGCGGCAATTGAACCCGTGCCCATTCCGTCCGGTCGGTGTGGAGCAGCGTGACACGCGTGCCGGCCGCGACGAGAGCGCCAGCGTGGTGCACTGCCGCGGCGATCCGGCGGGTGCCCAACGCGACGTAGACCGCTGTTGTCACGTCTGCGCGGATCCGAGTCCGCACGGGTCACTGTCGGATCGGGCCGGGGCCGCGGATCGCGATCCGGCCGGCGCCGGAACCGCGCCAGATCCAGCCGGGACCGCGCCAGATCCGGCCGACGACATGGGTTCCGATCCGGCCGAGGCCGCAGATCGCGATCCGGCCGAGACCGCGCCAGATCCGGCCGACGACATGGGTTCCGATCCGGCCGGGGCCGCGGATCGCGATCCGGCTGACGCCGGGACCGCGCCAGATCCGGCCGAGGCCGCGGGCTGCGATCCACCCAAGGCCGCGGGCCGCGCGCAGACAGCCTCATACAGCTGCTCGAGCCGGCCGGTCTGATCGTCCAGATCGAAATGGGCTTCCACGTGCCGGCGAGCCTGACGGCCCAGGCGCCCCCGGAGCTCGTCGTCGGTGAGCACCTTCCGGATGGCCGCAGCCAGCGCCGGGCGATCACCCTCGGGGCAGAGCAGTCCGGTCTCCCCGTGCACCACAGCTTCCGGGATCCCGCTGTGGTACGTGGAGATCGTCGGCAGGCCCACACTGCCCGCCTCCAGGATCGTGGTCGGCAGCCCCTCGGTGTCACCGTCGGGGGCCGTTTTCGACGGGGAGACGAACACCTTGGCCTCGACCAGCGACCGCCGCACCACAGCCGAGTCCTGCGCGCCCAGGAACGTTGCGTCCAGGCCCAGTTCGGCGGCCCGGCGGCGGCTCGCTTGCTCCAGCGGGCCGGTGCCGATGAACAGCATCCGCGGGCGCAGATCTCCGACCATCGCGGCGGCCTCCAGCAGGTCGTCGATGCCCTTCTTGGCGACGAAGCGCCCGACGAAGATTATGTCCCAGCGCGGCGGCACCGGCTCCGGGAGGCCGGCCAGGGGTACGCCGGTGTGGTGCACGCGTATCTTCGCCGGGTCGGCGCCCAGCTCCCTTGCCCGGTCCCGGATGAATTCCGACACGGCGATTATCAGGGTGGCGCGGGCGAACACCGTCCGCAGGTGCCGCCGGTGCCGGGCGCCGCGCAGGCCGGGCCGCCGGGCCTGGCTCGTCACGTCCAGACCGTGCAGGGTGACCACCAGCGGGATGTCCAGCTGGGCGGCCGCCCGGCTGATCAGCCAGCCGTCACCGGCGAAGTGCGCGTGGACCACCGCAGGACGCAGTCCGGCCAGCAGGCGGCGCAGCCGGGCGGATCTCCCGGTCAGCCGCAGCAGGAACCAGCCCGTCCGGCCGGCGGCGTCCGGGAAGGCGATCACGTCCGTGTCCGCGGCGATCGGGGACGCGACCTTGACGGCGCCCAGGTAGGCCGGTCGCCAGCGGGTCAGCGCGCCGCCCTGGTGGCGGATGAAGGTCTCCGAGCCGGGCAGCAGGCAACTGCGCCAGATCGCGACGGTCCTACCGGCGGGCGCCGTCATGCGCCAGCTCCCCACTGCGCTCCCTGAGCGCCGGCACACGCCGTTCGGCGGACACCGGCGCCGCGACGCTGCCGCGCTGTTCGCGGCGGCGGCCCAGGACCAGGTCGCGCAGGTTGTGGCGCAGCTTGGGCGGGATCAGCCAGATCTGCAGGAAGGTCAGGTAGTCGATCGGGCCGGGACGGCCGTTCCGGCGCGCGTCGCGCAACAGCATCCCGAAGGTCCGGGCGCTGCGGGTCGGTGCGGCCATCGAGCTGATCACGCTCATGAGCAATGCCGCGTACGCGCGTGGGGTGAGCAGGTGACGGCTGCGGTGCAACCACTCCAGCTGTCCCTCCCAGGGTGAGCTCAGCGTGATCCGGGGGCGGTCCTCGTCCTGGTGGAAGACCACCAGCGCCTCGGCCGCGATGACCAGGTCGACCTCGTCGTGGCTGACCGCGCGCAGCACCCAGTCGAGCTCCTGCATGCGGCGCAGCCCGACGGTGAACGGCTCGCGGCGCAGCAGCGCGGTCGGCGCCATGATGGTCGACGTCTGGATGAAGCCGTCGCCGTAGAACAGGCCGCGGCGCACGGTGAGGTACTCGCTGACCGGCTCGCCCGGCGCCGGCAGCCGGCGCGGCAGGACCGAGTCGGCGCGCGGGGTGCGGTTGATCAGGCGGCTGGCCACCACCGGCATCGCCACCCCGGCGTCGCGGGCCGCGTCGAGCTGCACCGCCAGCTTGTGGGGCAGCCACTCGTCGTCGTCGTCCAGCAGGGCCGTCCAGGGCGCGCGGGCCTCGCGGACGCCGACGTTGCGGGCGTTCGGGGCGCCCCCGGAGCTCGGCAGCACCAGCACCCGCAGCCGCGGGTCGGTGATCAGCGCCAGCGCGTCGCTCGTCGCCTCGTCCGGGCCGTCGACCACCACGATGACCTCGAGGTTGCCCACCGTCTGGGTCAGGGCGCTGCGGACCGCGCGCGTCACCAGCTCCGGGCGGAAACGCGTCGGAATGACCACGCTGACTTCGGGCAGGGCATCCATGGTGAACCTCTCAACTCCGCAATGGGGACGAGCGCATTGGCGTGAGCGAATCGCAGTGCGAGCACCCGCGGCGCGCGGGACACGGCCTGGAAATTACGGAGCGCGAACGGCCGACGGGTTAATAGCCGGTGGATAATGCAGGTAGAACGCGAGAGCACCTGCGGCTTCCCACTACGTACGCCGGTTAACAACAGCTGACTGGTAAATGGCGGAAATGCCAATAGCGGCCGAATTTCCGAGGTCGATTGCCTTTTCCGGGCGGCCCTATACACTCGCCGGCATTCGTATTGCAGATCGGCAGGCTTGGGGAAGGCGTACGTGACGATCGACGAGGCCGGGGCCGGCCGGCGTGTCGTGATGCTGGTCGACAACGGCGTCGAGGGTGACTCCCGGGTGCAGAAGACCGCCCAGTCGGCCGCCGACGCGGGGTGGGACGTCGTCCTGCTGGGCTGTTCCCCGACCGGGGTGGCCGAGCAGTGGCGGCTCGGCGGCGCGGAGGTGCGCCTGCTCGCAATGACCGGTCCCGCGACGGGTACGGGCGGCCTGCGCGCCCGGCTGCTGGCCCGCGGTGGACCTCTGCTGCGGGCGGCGCGGTGGGCCCGGCGTCCCCTGGAGTACGCGCAGGTGTGGTTCTGGCGGGCGGTCGAGGGTGACCGGGCCTGGCGGCGGCTGGAGCCGGGCCTGTGGAACTACGAGCGGGCCTTCGGTGCGGTGATCGACGAGCTGGCGCCGGACCTCATCCACGCGCACGACTTCCGGATGCTGGGAGTGGGCGCGCGGGCGGCGCTGCGGGCCCGGGCCGCCGGTCGTCCGGTCAAGCTGCTGTGGGACGCGCACGAGTTCCTGCCCGGCGCCCGGCCGAGACGGGACAACGCGCGGTGGCTGCCCGCCCATCTGGCCTACGAGCGGGAGTACGTGCCGTACGCGGACGCGGTCGTTACCGTCTCCCCCATGCTGGCCGAGCTGTTGCAGCGCGAGCACCGCCTGGCCGAGCTGCCGGCTGTCGTGCTCAACGCCCCGGCGGTCACCACGCCACCGCAGGACAGCAGCGTGGCGCCCGATCTGCGCCGGCTGTGCGGCCTGGACGACACGACGCCGCTGCTCGTCTACAGCGGATCGGCCACTGTCCAGCGTGGACTCGGCACGGTCGTGGCGGCGCTGCCCCGGCTGGAGGGTGTGCATCTCGCGCTGGTCGTCGGGGATGCCTCGACGCCGTACGTGCGGGAGCTGCTCGCCACCGCGGCCCGGCTCGGAATCGCCGACCGGGTCCACACCGTGCCCTATGTGCCGCACCGGCAGGTGCCGGCCCTGCTGGCGTCGGCCGACGCCGGGCTGATCCCGCTGCACCACTGGCCCAACCACGAGATCGCGCTGATCACCAAGTTCTTCGAGTACTCCCACGCACGGCTGCCCATCGTGGTCAGCGACGTGCGCACGATGGCCGGGACCGTCCGGGCCACCGGGCAGGGAGAGGTGTTCCGGGCCTGGGACGCGGCCGACCTGGCGCGGGCGGTCCGGGCCGTGCTGGCCGACCCCGCCCGCTACCGCAGGGTCTACGACGGACCGGACAGTCCCCTGCCCGGGTGGACCTGGGAGGCGCAGGCCCAGGTGCTCGACGCGCTCTACCGGCGCCTGCTGGCCGGCCGCACGATCAAGGAGAACACCGCGCGATGAGCGTGCCCGACGTCAGCATCGTGGTGCCGGTCTACAACACCATGCCGTACCTCACGCAGTGCCTGAACTCGCTGGTGGAGCAGACCATCGGACGCGAACGGCTGCAGATCGTCGCCGTGGACGACGGCTCGACCGATCGCAGCGGCGCGGAGCTGGACCGCTTCGCGCAGCGCTATCCGGAGCTGTTCACCGTCATCCACCAGGCCAACTCCGGCGGCCCGGCCGGTCCGTGCAACCGGGCGCTCGAGGTCGCCACCGGCCGCTACGTGTTCTTTGTCGGATCCGACGACCACCTGGGCCGGGACGCGCTGCGCCGGCTGGTGGCCGCGGCCGACACGTACGGCTCCGACGTGGTGCTGGGCCGGGTGGTCGGCGTCAACAGCCGGCACATCTACCAGGACATCTTCGCCCGCGACGAACCCGACCTGGACCTGTTCGACTCGCCGCTGCCACGGTCGCTGGCCAACACCAAGCTGTTCCGGCGGGAGCTGCTCGAGCGGCACGCCATCCGCTACCCCGAGGACATGCGGATCGGCAGCGACCTGCCGTTCACCCTGGAGGCGTGCTACCGGGCCCGGCGCATCTCGGTGCTGGCCGACTACGACTACTACTTCGCCGTCCGGCGCTTCAGCGCCACCAACATCACCTACCTCAGCCGGCACCTGGAACGGCTGCGGACCGCCGAGGCGATCGTGGCCTTCGTGGCGAAACTGATCGAGCCGGGCCGGCACCGCGACGCCGTGCTGCTGCGCCGGTTCGACCACGAGGTGGCCCGCCTGCTGGAGGACGACTTCCTGCTGCTGGACCGGGCCCTGCAGGCGCAGCTCCACGAGGGCGTGGGCCGGCTGGTCGCCGACCATCTCAGCGAGGACATCGCGGCCGGGCTGGGCGCCGAGACCCGGATCCGGATGGCGGTGGCCCGGGACGGCGACCTGGACGACCTGCTGGCCGTCATCCGCCAGGACGCGCGCCGCAGCGCACCGGGCACACTCGTCGAGGACGGCCGGTGGTACGCGCGCTATCCCGGCTTCCGCGACCCGGACCGCCGGCTGCCCGACTCCTGCTTCGAGGTGACCGCGCACCCGGACTGGGCGGCCCGCCTGGACGCGACAGGGCTCGACTGGGAGACCGACGAGGGCGGTCGGCGGGTGCTGACCATCACCGCTCGGACGCCCGTGGCTGACCTGTCCGTGCTCGGCGCCGACCGGATCGCCGTGAGTGCCGAGGAGGTACCGGCCGAGGTGAGGGTCGTCGGCAGCGACGACACGGGCACCACCGTACGGATCAGGTTCGCGGCGGCGGAGCTGGTTGCCGCCACGGCGGCGACCGGCCGGCGCCGGATCGTCTCGTCGCAGGCCGGGGAGTTCGACGCGACCCGCGCGCTGGGTGCGGTGAGCGCGACCGGCGC
>NZ_JBEZGQ010000491.1:0-6185 GCF_040650095.1 Actinoplanes sp. NPDC048791
GGCTGTTCTGGCTGGCCGCACTGGCGGCCGGGGAGCCGACGGCGAGCCCGGCCGTCGCCACGGTGACGCGCATCGTCGTCGTCGGGGACACCGCGGCGAAGTGCATGCCACCCGACCCCGCGATGCTCGCCCGGGTCTCGCTGGCTTTCGCCGGAACCGTCGAACGGATCGCCGGCGGCACCGCGGTCCTGCGCGTCACCCACCGGTACGCGGGCCCGCCCACCGATGTCGTCGAAGTCGCGCAGAGCGACGGCAACAGCGAGGCACTGATCGGGGCGACGGTCTTCGAGCCGGGCCGGCAGTACCTGGTCGCGGCTACCGACGGGCAGACTCTGGTCTGCGGTTACAGCGGTCTGGCCACACCCGAGCTGCAGGCCCTCTACGACGCGGCGTTCTGAGCCCGGGTGGCCGCGAGCGAGCCGAGCATGGCCAGCGCGTCGGCCGACGGGCTGCCCGGCGCCGCGTGGTAGACGACCAGCTGCTGCCCGGGCGCGGACCGTACGTCGAACGTGTGCATGGCCAGGGTCAGCTCGCCGACCTCGCGGTGCACGAGCCGCTTGGTCTCCAGCGTCTTGCCGGTCACGTCGTGGCGGGACCACAGGTGGCGGAACTCCTCGCTGTGCTCCGACAGGGTGCGCACCACTGTGGCGACGCGGTCGTCCGCCGTTGCCGTCCCGGCGGCCAGCCGCAGGGCGCCGACGCTGCTGCGGGCCACGGCCGCCCAGTCGGCGTAGAACGCGCGCGCCGACGGCTCGAGGAAGACGGCGTGGATCAGGTTGCCGCGCTCCTCGACGTCGGCGAACAGCGCCTCGGCGAGCGGGTTGCGGGCCAGGATGTCGTACTCGCGCCCGAACACGATCGCCGGGTTGTCCCGCCACGCGCCGAGCAGCTCGACCAGGGCCGGATCGGGGAGCTCGGCCGAGGCCGGCAGCGGGGCCACGGGTAGCAGCCCGGCCAGCCGGTACGCGTGCATCCGCTGATCGTGGCTCCACCGCAGCACCCGGGCCAGCGCGTCGAGGATCTGCGGCGACGGATGCCGTTCCCGGTCCTGCTCGAGGCGGACGTAGTAGTCCACGCTCATGCCGGCCAGGGCGGCCACCTCCTCGCGGCGCAGCCCGGTGACCCGCCGTCCGGTCGTGGCGGGCAGGCCCACCTGCTGCGGGGTCACCTCGGCCCGCCGGGCCCGCAGGAAGTCGCCCAGCATCCCGTCCCTGGTCATGACCGATTGTCCCCCGGCGAACGGCGGCGCAGCACCATCCCGGCGTGGTGCAGGACGCCGTTGATGAAGTCGCCGTCGGCGGTGAAGCCGGTGTCGTCGACGTAGTCGATGTGGTCGCCGCTGACCTCGTACCGGCCGGTGTACGCCCGTTCCCGGCGGCCGCGCGCCTCGACGTAGCGGCCCTCCGGCAGCAGTTCGTGGCGGATGGCTCCGTCGGCGGTGACCCACATGCCGGCGTACGGGTGGGATGGCTTTGTCATGAGCTCCACGCTAGGAGCCCCGCGGCCGCGCGGGGAGGGTGCGTCGCACCCACCCAGCGGTGTGGTCAGCACTATATTTACGAACGGTCGGTCTTATTGTACGGTGACGGCATGACCCAGGACGGCCGGCTGATCCGCGGCGAGCGCACCCGCACCGCGGTGCTCGATCAGGCCCTGGCGCTGGCCACGGTGGCCGGCCTCGGCGGCCTGTCGCTGAGCCAGGTCGCCGACGCGCTCGGCGTCAGCAAGTCCGGCCTGTTCGCGCACTGGCGGTCCAAGGAGGCGTTGCAGCTCGCGGTGATCGAGCACGCCCGGGCCCAGTGGACCGAGCGGATCATCCGGCCCGCGCTGGCCGCGCCGCGCGGGGTCCGCCGGCTGTGGGCGGTGCACGACACCCGGCTGTCCTTCTACGAGGCCGAGGTCCTGCCCGGTGGCTGCTTCTTCGCCAACGCGCACTTCGAATACAACGCCCGCCCCGGCGTCATCCGCGACCGGCTGGCCGCCGAGCTGACCGACTGGATGACCTTCCTGACCGGCCTGGCCGCCGACGCGGTCGCGCTGGGCGAGATGCGGCCCGGCGCCGAGCCCGAGGGCATCGCCTACGAGACCGAGTCCCTGGGTGTCTGCGCCGTGATGCAGGCACCCGTGCTGGGACGAGACGTGACCTTCCGGCGCGCCCGCCGGGCGCAGCTCGAGCACCTGCGCGCGCTGGCCACCGACCCGACGATCCTCCCGGAGCTGACATGACCACCGCGACCGAGACGCTGCCGCACGGCGGCGTCGTCCCCATGCCCGTGCACTTCGACGACCTGGACGCCATGGGCGTGCTGCACAACTCCCGCTACGCCGTGCTGGTGGAACGCGCGATCGTGCTCTGGTGGGCCGCGCGGGGCGTCTCCTTCTCCGGCGGCCGGCCCACCACGCCGGACGCCTTCAACGTGGTCCGCGAATACTCCGTCACCTTCCACCGCCCGGTCCGCGGCACCGGCGAGATCAGCGTGCACTTCTGGCTGGAGAGCATGGGCACGACCAGCGCGGACTACCGGTTCCGGGTGACCTCGGCCGACGGCGCCACGGTCTTCGCCGAGGGCCGCCGGGTCAACGTGCGCCTGGACCCGGCCACCATGCGCCCGGCCCCGTGGACCGAGCACGGCCGCACCCTCGGCTCGGAGCTGCTGCGCGGTTGATCTACTCGAAGAACTTGAGACCCCAGCCGGTGTCGGAGTTGGCGCCCGGCACGTTGGCTCGGCTGTAGACGGTGTTGCCCCACCACGCGAAGGTGCCGGTGTACCAGAACCGGTTGCCCCACGTGTACGGCGTGCCCTTCGGTACGGCATGGAACATCAGCGGGAAGCGCGGGCCGGCCGGCGGGCTGGTGGCGATGTCGCCGTTGAGCAGCACGAAGCTGTGGTGCCCGGGGCCGTTGACCGACAGCGTCGGATCCCAGCCGGCCATCATCGTGGCGCGCTGCGAGCCGAAGAGGCAGCCGTTGGACTTGTACCAGTCCCAGACGTAGGCCGGGTCCCCGCCGGCGCGCAGCCGCAGGTCGGCCAGGCAGTACTGCTCGCTCCAGCTGCCGTTGGCGGAGTAGACGATGTGCAGCTGCCCGTTGGGGTCGCGGATCGGTTCGGGTCCTTCGTTGATGAACGGGTTGCCGACGACGCGCTCCCAGGGCTCGCGCGGCTGGGAGATCACGTACCGGCCGCCGGTGGGGGTGGTCGGGCTGCTCATCCGGGCCAGGTAGATGTTCTGCTCGACGTTGGTGTCACCGGCCCAGCCGGACCACACGAACCAGCGCTGGCCGTTGAAGGTGAACAGCGCGCCGTCGATGGCCCACTTGTTGTCCGGCAGCGCGAGCTGGGTCTCCGCGGTGTAGCCGGAGTCCGGAGCGGCCGAGCTGATCGCGTACATGCGGTGGGCGGCGCCGGTGCCGGCCGAGAAGTAGATGTAGTAACGGCCACCGTCCACGACGATCTCCGGGGCCCACACCTCGCCCCGGCCGCGGCTGTCGGACCACACCTGCCGGGCCGGAGCGGCGGCGAGCCCGTCCGGGGACGAGGCCCGGCGGACGGCGATGCCGCCGTTCAGCGACTGCGCCGAGATGTAGGTGCCGCCGACGCGGATCACGCTGGGGTCGGCGGCCCGGATGCTCTGCGCCGCGTCGGCCGTACGGGCGCTGGACAGGGCGAAAGTGGCGGTCAGGGCCAGCGCCAGGGCGGCGGTGGCGAGACGTGACCTGCTCATGGGCGGTTCCCGCTTCTGCCTCCGCTTCGACGCCGTTGCGGTGGGGGCCGCACGGGGGTGGCGTCCGGTGGGGATGCGCCGGAGGCGTCGGGGGGAGATCCCGGACCGGTGCGCGCGGCGGGGGTGCCGGAGAGCGCTCCCTGAGGATTTCCCGTTCCGGGCGGGAAGTCAATGCATCGACACCTGTCACTGACTGGGCAGGCCCGCGGGGTAGAGCGAGTCGAGCAGATCGGCGTACCGGGTCTCGACCGCGCGGCGCCGTACCTTCAGCGACGGGGTGAGGTCGCCGCCCTCGACGGCCAGGTGGTGGTCGAGGACCAGGAACTTCTTGATCGTCTCCCACGGCGCCAGCGTCGCGTTGAGCTGCTCGACGTAGCCGCCCACGGCCTCGGTCAGCTGCGGGGAGCGGGTGATCCCGGCGTAGTCGGTGTCGCCGAGCCCGTGCCTGGGGGCCCAGGCGCGTACGGCGTCCGGGTCGAGGTCGATCAGGGCGGTGATGTACTTGCGTCCGTCGCCGTGCACCACGATCTGGCTCGCCAGCGGGCAGATCCCCTTGAACCGCGCCTCGATCGTCTGCGGCGCCACGTACTTGCCGTTCGAGGTCTTGATCAGGTCTTTCTTGCGGTCGGTGATCCGCAACGAGCCGGCGGCGGTGATCTCGCCGATGTCGCCGGTGTGCAGCCAGCCACCGGCCAGCGCCTCGGCGGTGGCCCCGGGGGCGCCGTGGTAGCC
Source organism: Actinoplanes sp. NPDC048791 (assembly GCF_040650095.1). Lineage (NCBI taxonomy): Bacteria > Bacillati > Actinomycetota > Actinomycetes > Micromonosporales > Micromonosporaceae > Actinoplanes > Actinoplanes sp. NPDC048791. The sequence continues at coordinate 4,456 of NZ_JBEZGQ010000491.1, forward strand.
CTGCATCACGCCGGGGCCGCGGACCAGGATCTCCCCGTCCTCGGCCAGGGCGACGCCGGTGCCGGGCAGCGGCAGTCCCACGGTGCCGTACTCCGGGCTGCCCGGCCGGTTGAAGAACGTGGTGGCGCAGGTCTCGGTGAGGCCGTAGCCCTCCAGCACTGGCAGGCCGACGGCGTCGAACCACTCACCGATCTCCGTCGACAGCGCGGCCGCCCCGGAGATGAAGAAGCGCAGCCGGCCACCGAACCGGCTCCGGACGCGCGCGAGCACCAGCCGGTCGGCGATGCGGTGCTGGACGGCGAGGAACCGGCCCGGCCGCTCGCCCCGCCGGCGCAGCCGGGACACCCGGATCCCGACCCCGATGCCCCAGCGGAACAGGCGGGCGGTCACGGGGTTGCCGGACTGCACGGTGGCGAGGACCCCGGCGTACACCTTCTCGAAGATCCGCGGTACCGCCGGGATGATCGTCGGCCGGACCACCGGGAGCCGCTCGACGAGCCGGCCCACGTCGCCGTCCACAGCGAACGCGAAACCCACCGAGAGCTGGCAGGACAGCAGGGCCTTGCCGAAGGCGTGGGCGAGGGGCAGCCAGAGATAGCCCAGGTCGTCCGGGCCCAGGAAGCCCATGGCCTGGATGGCCAGGCCCTGGTAGATCCAGCTGTGGTGGGTGACCCGGACGCCCTTGGGCAGCCCGGTGGTGCCGGAGGTGTAGATCAGCGTCGCCAGGTCGTCGGCCCGGATCGCGGCGCAGGCCTCGCGTACCACGGCGGGCTTCGCGGTGAGCAGCTCGCGCCCCCGGGCGCGCAGCTCGGCCAGGGTCAGCACTCGGCCGTCTCCGTCGCCGGGCGCGCCGTCGATGAGCACGGCATGCTCGACCGGCGAGCCCGCGGCGAAGACCTTGGCCAGCTGCCCGGCGTGCTCGACCACCGCGAAGCGGCTCGCCGAATCGGTGAGGATGTGCGTGACCTCGGCGGCCGAGCTGCTGGGGTACACCGTGGTCGTGGCGCCGCCCGCGCACATGACGCCGAAGTCGGCCTCGATCCACTCGGTGCGGGTGCCGGCCAGGATCGCGACCCGTTCCTGCGCCCGCAACCCGAGGTCGAGCAGGCCGGCGGCGATCTCGGTGACCGCCGTACCGGTCTCGGCCCAGCTCTGCGACCGCCACCCGCCCTCGCTGTCCAGGCGCCGGTAGGCCTCCGCCCCGGGCGTGCGGGCCACCCGGTCGAGGAACATGGCGCCGAACGACGCCGGCTCGGTGCGCCGCAGCTCCGCCAGGCGGGCCTCCTCGGCGGTGCTCGCGCGGCAGCTCGTGGACGCCGTCACGGTGCTCGTCGGCATGCTGCATCCCTCTCCGTCGACCCCTCCATCATCCGTCAGCGCGGGGGGCGGCGGCAGCGGACCCGCTCAGCCGGGACGCAGGACGCCGAGCAGGAAACGATCGGGGCGTACCGCGGTGACCGTGCCGGCCGCCCCGCGGAGCAGGCCGTCGAGGTCCTCCACGGCCAGGCAGCCGGGCGCCGGATCGGCCAGGTCCAGGGCCAGGTGGACCGCGCCGGGACGCTCGGCCTCGGGCACCCGGCGGGGATCGCAGCCGTGACCGAGGAAGGCCCACCGGTAGCCGATCACGTCGTCGAGCCGGACGGGCGGGCCGCCGGCCACCCGCACCCATGGGTTGGCCAGTACGTGCCCCGCCTGCGGCAGCGGCCCGGCCACGGCGCGAGGCAGGCGGC
>NZ_JBEZGQ010000492.1:0-6184 GCF_040650095.1 Actinoplanes sp. NPDC048791
CGCGCACCGGGCGGCCAGCTGCCCGACCGGATCGCCCTGACCCCCGCGGCCAAGCGCGCCCTGCTGGACAGCCTGCAGCTCTCGCGGGCCGTGGGCGCCTCCTATGTGGGTCCCGAGCACATCCTGATGGCGCTCGGCCTCAACCCCGACTCCACGGCGGGCCGCCTGCTCGCCGCGCGGATCGACCCGCGCACGTTGCAGCAGGCCGAGCCGCAGCCGGGCCGGGGTGGTCCCGGTGGCCGCGGTGGTGAGCCCGGCGGCACAAGCAGCACTCCCACCCTCGAGCAGTACGGCGTGGACCTGACCGAGCTGGCCCGGCGCGGTGAGATCGACCCGGTCATCGGCCGGGCCGACGAGATCGAGCAGGCCGTCGAGATCCTGTCGCGGCGTACCAAGAACAACCCGGTGCTGATCGGCGAGGCCGGCGTCGGCAAGACCGCCGTCGTCGAGGGCCTGGCCCAGCGCATCGTGGACGGTGACGTGCCGCAGACCCTCGCGGGCAAGCGCGTCATCCAGCTCGACCTGGCCGGACTGGTGGCGGGCACCCGCTACCGCGGCGACTTCGAGGAGCGGCTCACCAAGGTCATCGACGAGATCCAGGAGAGCGGCGACGGCCTGATCGTCTTCCTCGACGAGATCCACACCCTGGTCGGCGCCGGTGGTGGCGGCGGCGAGGGCGGCGGCATGGACGCCAGCAACATGCTCAAGCCCGCCCTGGCCCGGGGCCGGCTGCGGGTGGTCGGCGCGACGACGCTGGACGAGTACCGCCACATCGAAAAGGACGCCGCTCTGGCCCGGCGCTTCCAGCCGGTCCTGATCGGTGAGCCCGACGTCGAGGACACCGTGGCGATTCTGCGCGGTCTGCGCGACAACTACGAGGCGCACCATCAGGTGCGGATCACCGACGAGGCGCTCGACGCCGCGGCGGAGCTGTCCGACCGCTACATCACCGACCGGTTCCTGCCGGACAAGGCGATCGACCTGATCGACCAGGCCGGTGCGCGGGTGCGGCTGCGGGTCAAGACCCCGGCGGCGGACGTGCGCGAGCAGGAGCGGCGCCTCGAGCAGCTCACCCGCGACCGCGACCAGGCGGTCGCCGCGGAGAACTACGAGAAGGCCTCGGCGCTGCGCGACGAGATCAACACCATCAAAGCGCAGATCGAGGGTACGGACGCCACGGGATCAGCCGTGCCCCAGGTGACCCCGGAGGACATCGCCGAGGTCGTGTCCCGGGCCACCGGTATCCCGGTCGCGCAGCTCACCGAGGAGGAGCGCGAGCGGCTGCTGCGCCTCGAGACGCACCTGCACGAGCACGTGATCGGTCAGGACGAGGCGGTCTCCGCCGTCGCCGAGGCGGTCCGGCGTTCCCGGGCCGGGCTGGGTGACCCGGACCGGCCGGTGGGCAGCTTCCTGTTCCTCGGCCCGACCGGTGTCGGCAAGACCGAGCTGGCGCGCACCCTCGCGGACGCGCTGTTCGGCGACGCCGAGCGGATGGTCCGCTTCGACATGAGCGAGTTCCAGGAGCGGCACACCGTGTCCCGGCTCGTCGGTGCGCCTCCCGGCTACGTCGGCTACGACGAGGCCGGCCAGCTGACCGAGGCTGTGCGGCGCCGGCCGTACTCGGTGGTGCTGCTGGACGAGATCGAGAAGGCGCACCCGGACGTGTTCAACATCCTGTTGCAGGTGCTGGACGACGGCCGGCTGACCGACAGCCAGGGCCGGACGGTGAGCTTCAAGAACACCGTACTGATCATGACCAGCAACATCGGCTCGGACATCATCAGCGGCACCAAGCGCACCCTCGGCTTCGGCACCGGCGACGACGGCTCGGCCGTCGACGACGGCCTGCGGGAGAAGCTGGACCGGCGGCTGCGTGAGCAGTTCCGGCCGGAGTTCATCAACCGGATCGACGACATCATCGTCTTCCGGCAGCTGGAGACCGAGCAGCTGCGGCAGATCACCGAGATGCTGCTGGAGGAGACCCGGCGGCGCCTGCACGCGCAGGACGTCACGCTGGACATCACCCCGGCGGCGATCGACTGGCTGGCCGAGCGGGGCTTCCAGCGCGAGTACGGGGCCCGGCCGCTGCGCCGCACGATCCAGCGCGAGCTGGACAACCGGCTCTCGCGGCTGCTGCTCAGCGCCGACCTGGCGCCCGGGCAGACGGTACGGGTCGACGTGGCCGAGGGTCAGCTGACCTTCGACGTGCAGTCGCCCGCACCGGCGGCCACCGCCTGACGGGTCGAACGGAACGCCCCGGTTCTCCTCGGAGAGCCGGGGCGTTTCTCATGCCGCCGCGAGGTGCGCCCCGCCGAGCTGCGGATAGTCCTCCAGCCACTCGATGTAGAGCGGGTTGCGGGCCACGACCTCGTTGTAGGTCTCCGCGGCCATGGTCATCAGCCGGGGCGCGACCCGGGCGGCTGTGCTGTCCGGGTGCCAGCCGAGCACCTGCCGCCAGCGCAGCGGCGCGCCCTGCAGCGGGCGGTGGGTGAGCCCGGCCGGGGGCCGGAACGTCGGCTGGCACAGGGCCAGCGCCAGCCCCGACTCCACCATGTCCACGCAGCCGCGGATGTCGGTCTCCAGCATCCGGCGCGGGGTGAAACCCGAGCGGGCGCAGCATGCCGCGAAGCAGTCGGCGAAGCAGCCGTCGCCGGTGCCGGCCACCCACTGCTCCTCGGCCAGCTCGGCGAGGTCGACGTCGACGCCCTTGGCCGCCGGGTGGTCCTCGGGCATGAGCACGCACACGGCGTCGACCGCGATGGTCTGCCACACCAGGCCGTAGTCGGCCGACGGGATGGCGTCACCGCAGACGCCCACCTGGGCGTAGTCGAGCTTGCCGGCCAGCACCATGCCGCAGAGCTCGTCCACGTAGTACGACGCATGGGTGCTGATCTGGGCATCGGGCTGGGCCTCGGACAGCCGGTGCACCATGCCGCCGATGACCGGTCCGCCGATGCCGCCGATCCGGTACCGGGTCATGACGTTCTCGTCCGTGCCGGATCCGGCCAGCCGGGCGGCCTCGTCCTGCAGGCCCTTCATCGCGGGCAGCAGCACCCGGGCCCGGGAGAGGACGAGTTCACCGAGGGCGGTCGGGCGGGCACCGCGCCGGTCACGTTCGAAGAGCGGCCCACCCAGGGTCCGCTCGATGCGTTGCAGCTGGGCGGTCAGCGCCGGCTGGGCGAGTCCCAGCAGCGATGCCGCCTTCGTCACGCTGCCCGTCTCCGCGATGGCACAGACCACCTTGAGATGCCGCAGCTCCAGGTTCATAGCGTGACGGTAGGACGTTCGCGGGATATCGGCTAGACCTTCGGCCAGCCAAAGATCCTCCACTTGTGACAAATAGGTTAACCAAAAGGACAGAACCAGCTAACCCGTACGCTGTTACCGGCACGTAACGTGAGATCGGTTTCACTATCCGTGAATTTGCCGTCCACTTTGTGCTTTGTTCAGAGATCCCGCGGGTACGTCGTCCGCCGGCTCATCATGTCGCGCACCTTGTCCACCACGGCCACCGCCGGATCGACCACCTTGTTCCACGGCGGCGTCGCCGGAGTGCCCGGGTGCGGACGCGTCGGCGCCGCCTCCTCGGCCAGCTCGACCCGGTTGCCGAGCCGGATCAGGTCCTCCACCGGAGCCATCTGCAGCAGCAGCGGCAGCAGCTCACCCGCCGCGGCGTCCGCGTGCCGGGTGAGGCGCCGGCAGACGTCGGCGGCGCGATCGGGCCGGTTCTCGTCGTCGGCCGCCTCCAGCAGTCGCAGCGCCTCCAGCAGAGCCCGGTCCTCGGCGATCTCCCGGTCCACGAGCGCGTAGCCGTCCGGCACGGTCGACTTGATCGCCGGGTAGAGGTACTGCTCCTCCGCGGACAGGTGCCGCGACAGCTCCGCGCTGATCACCTGGGCCACCGTGCGGCGGCGCGCTGAGTCCGTACCCTCGCCGGTCAGCTCCTCGCAGAGCGCGAGCAGCTCGCGATGCTCGCGGTTGATGAGGTCGACGACGTTGGGTCCGGTCGTCTCACCGCCCACGGGCGGCAGCGGAGGCAGCTGAACAGACACTGTGCATCCTTTCGGCGGAGCCCGGCGGGTCGGGCCCGTCTTACCCGTACCTGATCTCCCGCCAAACGCGCCCGGCGGTGAGCTGGTAAGAAGAGCGGATGGAACCAGTCCCCGCCGCCGACGAGGTCGTCGACATCTGCCGCGACCTGCTCCGGATCGACACCAGCAACACCGGCGATCCGCGCACCACCGTCGGCGAACGCGTCGCCGCCGAGTACGTCGCGGCCAAGCTCAGCGACGTCGGCATCGAGGTCGAGCTGCACGAGTCCGCACCCCGGCGGGCCAACCTGGTCGCCCGCATCCCGGGCGCCGACCGCAGCCGCGGCGCCCTGCTCGTGCACGGCCACCTCGACGTCGTCCCGGCCGACGCCAGCGAATGGTCGGTGCCGCCGTTCTCCGGCGAGGAGAAGGACGGCTACCTGTGGGGCCGCGGCGCGATCGACATGAAGGACTTCGACGCGATGACCCTCGCCGTGGTCCGCGGCTGGCAGCGCACCGGCTACGTCCCGCCCCGCGACATCGTCCTGGCCTACACGGCCGACGAGGAGGCGGGCATGGAGTACGGCTCGCAGTTCCTCGTCCGTGAGCACGCCGACCTGTTCGAAGGCTGCACCGAGGCGATCGGCGAGGTCGGCGGCTTCTCGTACACGATCAACGACGACCTGCGCCTCTACCTGGTCGAGACCGCCGAGAAGGGCATCGACTGGCTGCGCCTGCACGCCAAGGGCCGCCCCGGGCACGGCTCGTTCGTGCACGACGACAACGCCGTCACCGCGCTGGCCGAGGCCGTCGCGGCGGTCGGCCGGCACAAGTTCCCGATGGTCGTCACCCCGACCGTGCGGTCCTTCCTCGAGCAGGTCTCCGAGGCGCTGGGCGTGGAGCTCGACCCGGACGAGCCCGAGCTGGCCATCGCCAAGCTCGGCCCGATCGCCAACCTGATCGGCGCGACCGTGCGCAACACCGCCAACCCGACCCGGCTCGAAGCCGGCTACAAGGACAACGTGATCCCCGGCAAGGCGTCGGCGACCATCGACTGCCGTACCCTGCCGGGCCAGGCCGAGATCTTCCTCGAGCAGCTGCGCGGGGTGATCGGCCCGGACATCGAGATCGAGCACATCTCCCAGCAGGGAGCCCTGGAGACCGGCTTCGACGGCGCGCTCGTCGAGGCCATGGGGGCCGCGCTGCGCGCCGAGGACCCGGGTGCCCGCACGGTGCCGTACATGCTCTCCGGCGGCACGGACGCCAAGGCGTTCAGCACGCTGGGCATCCGCTGCTTCGGCTTCGCACCCCTGAAGCTGCCGGCCGACCTGAACTTCTCCGCGCTGTTCCACGGCGTCGACGAACGGGTTCCGGTGGAAGGACTACAGTTCGGCGTGCGTGTGCTCGACCGACTGCTGCAGGCGAGCTGATGAAAGGACTTTTCACACCATGACCGACCAGCACGCGGATCTGGACGCCGCTCTCGAGCGCGTCGTCGAGGCCGCGAAAGCCCACCTGGCGGCAGTCAAGGCCGCCCAGGGGCGGGTGGATGACGACGATGTGTGGCAGGCGTACGTCAACCTCAACAACACGTCCTTCGCGTACGACGAGCAGCTGCTCGAGGCGTTCGGCGAGGTCACACCGTGGGACGTCGAGTCGATCGACCCGGACGAGGCCGACCAGCGCTTCGGTACGGTCGCCGGCCTCGACGGCAGCGGCGCCGACCCGCACCCCCGGGTGATCTCGGTGCGCCAGCGCCGCGACTACCGGGTGCCCAGCGTCTCGGCCCTGCTGCGGGTGGCCGACGCGGCCCGCCGCAACCTGGTGCCGGCCGACGAGGAGGCCGGCGAGGTCGAATCAGTCGGCGAAGCGGTCCTGGAGCTGCTCCAGGCCGGCGACGGCTCGCTGTCCTCGCTCGACGTCCCGGAGCTGGAGCCGCTCGACGGCCTGCTCACGGTGAGCGAGGTCACGGAGCCCCTCGACCTCGAAGCCTTCGAGGACGAGGACGGCGCCGGCCCCTTCGCCCCCCTGGACGGCGACCAGCTCGTCGGCCGCCTGGACGAACACCCCTTCACCGAAGACGAAGAGGACGAACACGCAGGCCACAACCACTGAGCTGAATGGCCTCGCTCCGCTCGGCGGGCAGTGCGCCC
>NZ_JBEZGQ010000493.1:0-6182 GCF_040650095.1 Actinoplanes sp. NPDC048791
GACGTCAGCCTGGAGACGTTGAACGAGCTCGGACTGCGTCCCGACCGTAGTTACGCGAGCGCCGGCAAGCCCTTTCGGGCAGCTTTCCGGTACGACGTACAGCGCCGATCGTGCGAGTGCGGTCGGTGACCCTGCTGTCCGACGCCGGCCGCCTCTGAATCGGCCTGATACAGCCATCGGGCTCTGCGTGAGTGGGACGCCGTGAGTAACCCGGATCCCATGGAAGCTCGCCCGGGAACCCCTGCGATGGGGGGTACGCGGATGGGCCTGCACCACCGACGCCAACGCCGTGGTGGAGATCCTGTCGGCGGAGGAACGCGGCACCCCACTGACCCGGGCCGCGCTCGGCCGGCGATTCCTAGCTGCGCTGCGGACCGGACGGCGTCGCCGCTGCTCACGACGATGCCGTCCGGTTCCGGCGGACCCGTGCCCGCGGGCCGGCAAACCCGCGGCCGCCGGCCCGCCGGCTCAGCGGCTCAGGACTGGGCGTTCTGCCACAGGCCGACCGTGTTGCCCTCCGGGTCGGTGAAGTAACCGACGAAGCCGTAGGTGCCCACCGGCGTGCGGTCCTGGACGCGCTTGCCACCGAGCTCCTCCACCCGGGCCAGCGCCTGGTCGATGTCGGCGACCTCGACGGTCACCACCGGGGTGCTCACCGCGCCGCCCCGCACGGTGGCGCCGCCGTTGATCGTGCCCGGCTCGGTGGGACGGCCGTAGTCGTTCGAGGGTGCGGTGGTCACGGTCGCCGTACCGGGTACGCCCTGGCCGGTGAATTTCCAGCCGAACGCCTCAGCGTAGAAGGTGCCGGCCCGGTCGAGGTCGTCGGCCGGTAGTTCGAAGTGCACGACGCTGCCGAGTGCCATGGAGATCTCCTTGGGTAAGTGGGTGGACGGGCTTACAGGTGCCGGGCCTCGGCGAGGGCAGCGGCCAGCCGGACCGAGTTCACGGTGGCGTGGGCGGTGTCGTAGAAGAGCAGGTCGTTCTCGGCGATGAAGCCGCTCTCCCGCCGGCTGCGCTCGATCCCGGCCGCGGAGAGGGTCGCTGTGAGGATGAAGGTGAGCCGCCCCTGCTCGTCCTCGCCGATCCCGTTGGTGATCGTCGTCAGGTCGGGGTTGTCCAGCTGAGTGAAGATCACCTGACGCTTCGGCTCGACGGTCACCCGTTCGCGCACGGTGACCGCGTCACGCAGCACGATTCGGCGGACGAATTCGTCGCCGTTGCGCTCGATCACCTCGGCGCCGGTGATGGAGGGAACGTACGACACCGGATTCTCGGCCTTGTGCAGCAGCAATTCCCAGAGCTGATCGATCTTGATCTCAGGATGGTCGGCGCGCTCGTCATTGACGAGGACCGTGTGGGAGAACGTAACCATCGCGCGCGCCTTTCGTCGGACTGTCCGGTCGTGGTGGCCTGCGAGAACCATCTCGTGCCGGGCTCGGGCCGGTCATCCCGCATTCCCGGGATATCTGTCCCGCGCCGCTGTACCGGGCGGCCGGTGAAATCACGACAACGCGTGATGAAAGGCGGCCGGGCCGCCCGAAGGATGAGCAGCGGTGGTCGTGTCTCATTCAGTTCGGAACAGGAAGCGGGTTCTCCGATGAGTTCTGCAAGTGTCGGCGCGAAGGCGCAGGCGCCCCCGGTCGTCCGGCGTGGCCCCTGGGCCGTCTTCTGGGTCCTGGCGCTCATCGAGTTCATGTCCGTCATGGACGCCTCGGCGGTCAACATCGCGCTGCCGCACATCAGCGACTCGCTCGGCTTCACCCCCACGACGATCGCCTGGGTGGTGGACGCGTACCTGGTCGGCTTCGCGGGCTTCATGCTGCTGGCCGGGCGGGCCACCGACATCGTCGGCCGGCGCCGGCTCTTCATCGCCGGCGTCGTGGTCTTCACGCTCTTCTCGCTCGCCTGCGCGATCTCCACGGAGCCGTGGCAGCTGGTGGTGAGCCGGCTCTTCCAGGGTCTGGGCGCCGCCCTGGTCACTCCCGCCGCGCTGGCGCTGATCACCGACATCTTCCCGGAGGGCCCGAACCGCAACAAGGCGATCGGCATCTTCAGCGGCATGGCCGGCGTGGCCGCGCCGGTCGGCCTGGTGCTCGGCGGCCTGCTCACCACCGCCGCCTGGCAGTGGATCTTCCTGATCAACCTGCCGATCGGGCTGGTCGTGCTGGTCGCCAGCCTGCGGCTGCTGCCGTCCACGCCCGGGGGCGCGCGGGAACGCCTCGACGTCTTCGGCGCCGTCGCCGCCACCGGCGGTCTGATCCTGCTGATCCTCGCGACGGTCCGGGGCAGCGCCCAGGGCTGGGCCTCGGCCCTCACCATCACCGAGTACGCGGCGGCCGCGGTGCTCATCGTGGCGTTCGTCGTACGGCAGCGCCGGGCCGTTGCCCCGCTGCTGCCGACCGCGCTGTTCGACCGGCGCAACGTCGTGGTCGGCAACATGATCTTCACGCTGGTCGGGACCGTGCTGATCTCGACCTTCTTCGTCATCACGCTCTTCCTGCAGCAGGTCCGCAACTTCGACTCGCTCGCCGCGGCGCTGATCTACCTGCCGGTGCCGGTGGCGATGCTGATCGGCACCCAGGTGGCCCCCCGGGTGCTGCGGTTCGGCCCGCCCAACGCGCTCGCCGCCGGCCTGCTGATCCAGGCGGCGGCCCTGGCCGCCTGGGCCACCCTGCTCAGCGACGAACGGTCGATCGTGGTGGCCTTCGTGGTGCCCGCGGCGGTGTGGGCGTTCGGGCTCGGCATGTCGATCGTCTCGTCGTTCGTCGTGTGCACCATGGGCATCGACGGCCCGATCGCCGGAGCGGCAGCGGGCCTCGCCACCACCACCTATCAGGCGGGTGGCGCGCTGGGGCTGGCCGTGCTGGCGGTGGTGGCCGACAGCCGGACGCGAGCGGTCGCCGGGGAGCTGAGCCCGGCCGACGCCCTCGTCTCGGGCTACTCGGCGGCGCTGTGGTGCGCCCTCGGGGCCACGCTGCTGGGTGCCGTGCTGACCCGCTTCATCGTGTCGCGGCGGGCCTGAGACCGCTGGAGGACGAGGCCGCCTCACGGTCGTTCTCCAGCGCCAGCCGGGTCAGCTCGACCCGGCTGGACACCCGCAGCTTGGCGAAGGCGTGGCGGATGTGGCTGTCCACGGTGTGCCGGGACAGGAAGAGCTGGGCCGCCACCTCGCGGTTGGTCCGGCCCTGGGCCACCAGGCGCACCACCCGCAGCTCCGACTCCGTGAGGCTGCCCCATCCGCTCTTCGGCCGGCGGGCCGTGCCCCGTCCCGCCGGCCGGCCCGACCGGGCCCGCCGCAGGCGCCCCTGCAGCCGCTGGACGTCGCGGTGCGCGCCCGCGTCGGCGTACAGCGACAGCGCCTGCTCGAACAACGCGGGCGCCGCTGCGTCGTCGCCCCGCGACCGCTCGGCGACCGCCTGATCCTCCAGCGCCGAGGCCCGGCACAGCGGGCGCGGGCTCGTCCGGTACGCCGTGACGGCCGCGCGCAGGGCGTCGAGGTCGTCGTGCAGCAGGCCCTCGGCGTGCAGCGCGGCACCGTTGAGCGACACCACCCCCGGATTGCGGTCGGCGACCCGGCGGGCGGCGGCCACGACGCTCGCGGCATCGTGCCGCGCACCGACGGCTAGGGCGAACCGGGTCAGCGACGCGGCCGCGAGCGGTTCGTGCACGAGCAGGTAGGGACGGTCCCCCAGGATCGGATAGAGGCTGCCGAGAGCCTCGAACGCGGCTTCCGGGCGGCCGTCGGCGTCGTGGTACAGCGCCGTCTCCCACTGCACCTCCTCGTCGGTGGCGCACACCCCCGTGTCGAGGTAGTGCCGGGCACGGTCGAGATGACGCAGTGCCGCCGCCTGGTCCTTGCGGCGTACCGCCAGGTGGGCGAGCGTGGCGAGCAGCGCCGGGGCGCAAGCGGTGGCACCCAGCTGCTCAGCGGCGAGCAGGCCCGCCTCGGCCGCCGCTTCCGCATCGCCCAGCTGACCGGTGGAGAGCAGCAGATCGGCCTGGAACAGCTGGGACAACGGACGCGACCACACCGTGCCGAGCTGGTCGGCGATCCGGCGGTCGGCCTCGTAGACGTGGCCGGCGCGGTCCGTACGGTCCAGGGCGACCAGGGCCCGGCCCAGCCAGAGCCGCGGATGGCGGTGCGGGGCCTCGCCGCGGACCCGGTCGGCCAGGGTCACGGCGTCGTCGGCGTGGCGCAGCGCGAGGTCGAGCTCACCTCGGGCGTACGCGACAGCACTCTGCGCGGCGCCGCCCAGCACCACGGCTGAGTGCGTACCGCTGAGCCCGCCCTGCTCCACCGCCCCGGCCGCGGCCCGCTGGGCCGCGTCGAGCTCGCCGACCTGCAGCAGGCCGTGGGCCTGCACGCCGAGCAGGCGGGCCTGATCCTGGGTCGGCACGCCCTCGCGGCACAGCGCCCGCTCGATGTACGCGACCACCTCGCGGTCCTGGCCCGCGTGCTTGAGCGCCTCGGCCAGGCCGAGCAGGATCGCGGCCTCGTCCGGCGCGGACAGCCCGCAGCTGAGGTAGATGTCGCCGAGCTTCTGCGCCTCGGCCAGCCGCCCGGCCGAGGCGAGCAGCCGGATGGCGTCCGCGATCAGCTGCAGCCGGCCCGGGTCGTCGCTGCGCAGCAGGTCGAGGGTCTGCATGATGAGGTCGGCGGCGGCGCCGGGCGCGGAGTGGGCGACCTCGTCGATGGCCGCCCGCAGCAGCTCCATGGACTGGGGGTCCACCTGCTGCGCCCCGTGCACGAAGTGCTCGGCGATCTCCGCCGCCGGGCGCCCCTCGTTGCGCAGGACCGTGACCGCCTCTCGGTGCAGGGCCTGGCGGGCGGACCCGGGAAGTCCGTCGTAGACGGCCTCGCGGATGAGGTTGTGCCGGAACCACAGCGAGCTGCCGCTGTCGACGAGCGTGCCGGCGTCCACCGCGTCGCGGGTGGCCCCGAGCAACTCGGCGGTGGGCTGGGCGAGCAGGCCGGCCACCTCGTGCAGGGTGAACGGGCGGCCCAGCACGGCACCGGCCTCCAGCAGCCGGCGGACGTGGGCGGGCAGCTCGCTGAGCCGGCGGTCCACGGTGGTCACGAAGCTGGCGGGCAGCGGACCCTCGGAGACCTCGGCGAGACCGCCGGCCCGGTGGATCCGGCCGGTCGCCTTCAGGGTGGTCAGCAGCTCCTCGAGCAGGAAGGGGTTGCCGTCGGCGCCGTCGGCCAGGGCGAGCACGCCCGGCCCGGGCCGGTCGCCGAGCACGTTGGCGCAGAACTGGGCGGCGGCCGGCGGGTCCAGCGGCTCCAGCGGCAGTGACCGTGCACCCTCGTCGATCAACCAGTCCACCATCGCGGCGGCCGGGGTGCGGGAGATGTGCGAGCGCCGCGCGAGCAGCCACAGCACCGAGGACGACTGCAACGCGGGCACCATCACCCGCAGCGCGAGCGAGGTGAGCTCGTCCACCCACTGGATGTCGTCGATCGCGATCACCAGCGGCCGGTCCCGGCAGAACTGCTCGACCCGCTCGCTGAGCTGGTCCACCAGCCAGAACTTGGCGTCCGGGTGCCGGGTGATGTCGGCCATCCGGGTCTCGTCGAGCACCGGCGGATGCGACGTGCGCAGCGCGGCCAGGAAGGTGGTCAACGGCGCCACCCGGTCCAGCTCGGTGGTACGGCCGGCCGCGACGGTGATCCCCCGCTCGCCGGCCGCGGTGACCGCGGCCGTCAGGACGCGGGTATTGCAGATCCCCGCGGGGCCCTCGATGACCAGGCACCCTCCCGTGCCGCCGGCCAGCGCCTCCAGTGCGCCGTCGAGCGCGGCCTGGGTGTCGTCGCGGCCCACCAGCGGGAAGGGACTTGGCATGATCGAGCGCCTCTCGTCGTGCCGGCACCGGGCCGACAGTCCCGGCGGCACGAGACCGAGCCGGCGCGCGCCGAGGACCGGTGCCGTCTGTGGCTGACGGCAGCGGAACGGCACCCGACGCCACCGCCGGACGATGGGTCCGCCGGCAGGAGTAACCGTCCCGTCACGTGTTGCAGCCTACGTTGCGCGGCCACCGATTAAACGGTCCCCCGTCGGGTCCCGCCCGGCGGGCCGGCCCGCGCGGGGGGGCCCGGCGGGGCCCCCCCCTCACCGCGGGGGCGCGCGCCGCACGGGGGGCGCGGCCCCGGGGGGGGGGGGCCCCCCCGCCGATAACAAAGA
>NZ_JBEZGQ010000494.1:0-6176 GCF_040650095.1 Actinoplanes sp. NPDC048791
GCGACCCCGGCGGACGCCGGGTCGTACCGCTGCGACCGTCAGGTCGCCGACGTCGAAGCCCTGCGCGAGCACCTCGGCCTGAGCAAGATGGACCTGCTTGGCCATTCCGGCGGCACCAACCTGGCAGTGCAGTACGCGGCCCGCCATCCGGACGCGGTCAGCAAGCTGGTCCTGATCACTCCGAGCCTCATCGGCGTCGGCATCGTCGTGTCCGCCGAGCTGCGCCGCGCGACCGCACAGCTGCGCAAGGACGAGCCGTGGTACCCGGCCGCTGCCGCGGCCCTGGCCGCGATCGGGGCGGGCCTGGCCACGGACGCCGACTGGGAAGCCCTCACCCCGCAGCGGTACGGCCGCTGGGACGCGGCGGCGCAGCAGCACTACGCGGAGTCGAGCAAGCGGATGAACCTGGCCGTCGTCGAGGCTTTCGCGGCGGACGGCGCGTTCACGCCGGAGGCGACCCGGGCGGCCCTGGCGACCTTCGCGGCACCGGTGCTGCTGCTGGCCGGCGAGGTCGACCTGAACAGCCCGCCGCCCGCGGTCGCCGAGCATGCCGCGCTCTTCCCGGACGCCACCCTGGCCGTGCAGCCGGGAGCGGGCCACCAGCCGTGGCTCGACGATCCCGAGCGGTTCGTGGAGCTCGTCACGGCGTTTCTGAGGCCGCCCTCATGAGGAGGCCGGCCCCAGCGGCTGCTCGCCGGTCGGTGGCTGCCCGTCGCCCGGAGCCGGCTCCTTGAGCTCGATGAAGATGGTCCGGCACTCGGTGTCGCCGATGTTCGCCCCGGAATGCTCCTGAGCGGCGAGCCAGCGCACCTCGCCGGCCTCCAGCTCGACCTGCACCTCGCGTCCGCCGGAGGACAGCGACCGCCGGAAGCCGCTCAAAGTCACCATGACGCTGTCCGGGTGCCGGTGCGGGGTGGTGCGGTCGCCGGGCCGGTCGGTATAGGCGAGGACGCGAACGCGATCGTTCTCCATCACCACGCGGTAGAGGTCGGAATTGGTGACGACGGGGTCGTGGCTCATGGCGCACCTCGCGAGTGGGTAGGCTTCGTGGGACGACGGTACCATCAAGGTATGCCAGTACCATATGAGTCGACCGGACGATCACGGCAGAAACTCCGGACCCGGGAAGCGCTGATCAAAGCCGCCCGTGAGCTGCTGCGGGGCGGTGCGCCGGAGCCGACCGTGGAAGAGGTCGCCGAGGCTGCCGGCGTCTCGCGGACGACGGCGTACCGCTATTTCCCCAATCAGCGGAGCCTGGTGCTGGCTGCCCATCCGGAGACCATGCAGCACTCACTGCTGCCCGCGGACGCCCCGCAGGATCCCGTCGCCCGGCTCGACCTGACCATGGCCGAGTTCGCGCGCATCGTCCTCGAATGGGAGCCGCAACTCCGCGCGGCCCTGCGGCTGTCGCTGACTGCCCCGACCGACGGCGAAGGGCCCGCGCTCCGGCAGGGCCGGGCCATCGGCTGGATCGAGGACGCGCTGGTCCCGCTGCGCGACACCCACCCGGGCCTGGACGTCTCCCGGCTGGCTGTTGCCATCAGGGCGGCCACGGGGATCGAGTCGCTCGTCTGGCTCACCGACGTCGCCGGGGTGCCCCGGTCGGAGATTCCCGGACGGATGAGCTGGACCGCGCGGGCGTTGTTGTCGGCCGCGCTGGCCGACGCGGCGGGCGAGGGCGGACAAGCAGAACGGCCCGCCGGGGAGGCGGGCCGTTCGTGACGCTGCTCAGCTCTTGCCCTGCTCCGGATGCCGGTAGGTGATGCCGTCCTCGCGCAGCGGGAACTCCTGGTCGTCGCCGAACGGCGACGGCCCGCCGGCCTGGTGCGACAACAGTTCGGCCACGTCCAGCCGGCCGTCGGCGTTGACCGCCGGCCCCTCCGGCAGGCGCGCGGCGGACGGCCCGAGCCCGGACGCCACCCCGGTGACACCCTCGGTGTTGCTCGGCGCCATCGAGTCGCCGCCGGAGCCGCCGTTACTGCGGCCACCGCCGGCGTGGGCCGGGGTGCTCTCGAGCTGGTCCCGGCGGAAGATCTTGCGGCCCAGCCAGACGAGCGGGTCGTAGCGGTTGTCCACGACCCGTTCCTTCATCGGGATGATCGCGTTGTCGGTGATCTTGATGTGCTCCGGGCAGACCTCGGTGCAGCACTTGGTGATGTTGCAGTAGCCCAGGCCCTGGTGCTCCTGGGAGTAGTTCTTGCGGTCCGTCCGGTCGTCGAGCGGGTGCATGTCCAGCTCGGCGGCGCGGATGAAGTAGCGCGGACCGGAGAACGCCGGCTTGTTCTCCTCGTGGTCGCGCACCACGTGGCAGGTGTTCTGGCACAGGAAGCACTCGATGCACTTGCGGAACTCCTGCGAGCGTTCCACGTCGATCTGCTTCATCCGGTAGTCGCCCGGCTTCACCCCGGCCGGCGGCGCGAACGCCGGCGTCTCGCGGGCCTTCTCGTAGTTGAACGAGACGTCGGTGACCAGGTCCCGGATGATCGGGAACGTGCGCAGCGGCGTGATCGTGACGGTCTCGTCCTCCTCGAAGGTGGACATCCGCGTCATGCAACCCAGCCGGGGCTTGCCGTTGATCTCCATCGAGCAGGACCCGCACTTGCCGGCCTTGCAGTTCCAGCGGCAGGCCAGGTCCGGGGTCTCGGTGGCCTGGAGCCGGTGGATGATGTCGAGGACGACCTCACCCTCGTTCACCTCGACGTCGAACTCCTGGAGGTCACCGCCCGACGCGTCGCCCCGCCACACCCGAAAGTGACGCTTCATCACTCCACCTCCGTGAGCTCTTCGTCGGTCATGTACTTGCTCAGCTCGCTGCGCTCGAAGAGCTGGATCAGCTCCGTGCGCATCGCCGGCACCGGTTTACGTTCCAGGTGCACGTCGCCCGCCTCGTCGAGGGAGCAGACCAGGTTGACGAGCCGCCACTGCGGGCTCATCTTCGGGAAGTCCTCCCGGGTGTGCCCGCCGCGGGACTCCTCACGCTCCAGCGCCGCCTTCGCGGTGCACTCGGAGACGATGAGCATGTTGCGCAGGTCCAGCGCGAGGTGCCAGCCCGGGTTGTACTTGCGCCCGCCGGCCGCGCCGACGTTGGCTACCCGCAGCTTCAGCTCCTGGAGCCGCTTGAGCGCGTCGGTCAGCTCGCCCTCGCGGCGGATGATGCCGACCAGGTCGCCCATCACGGCCTGCAGGTCCTGCTGCAACGTGTACGGGTTCTCGCCGTTCTCCCGGCTCAGCGGGGCCAGCGCGGCGTCCACGGCCTGCTCCACGTCACCGGTGGCGACCTTGGGCCGCTTGGCCAGCGCGTCGGCGTACGCGGCCGCGTGCTCACCGGCGCGCTTGCCGAACACCAGCAGGTCGGAGAGCGAGTTGCCGCCGAGCCGGTTGGAGCCGTGCATGCCGCCGGAGACCTCACCGGCCGCGAACAGGCCCTCGACCCGGCCGAACGCCGCCGCCGAGTCGGGGTCGACCTCGACGCCACCCATCACGTAGTGACAGGTCGGTCCGACCTCCATCGGCTCCTTGGTGATGTCGACGTCCGCCAGCTCCTTGAACTGGTGGTACATCGACGGCAGCCGCCGCTGGACCTCCTCGGCGGGGAGCCGGCTGGCGATGTCGAGCAGGACGCCGCCGGCCTTCGTACCCCGGCCGGCCTTGACCTCGCTGTTGATCGCCCGGGCGACCTCGTCGCGGGGCAGCAGCTCGGGCGGGCGCCGGTTGTTGTCCGGGTCCTTGTACCAGCGGTCCGCCTCCTCCTCGGTCTCCGCGTACTGCTTGCGGAAGACGTCGGGGACGTAGTTGAACATGAACCGCTTGCCGTCGGTGTTCTTGAGCACGCCGCCGTCACCGCGGACCGACTCGGTGACCAGGATGCCCTTGACGCTGGGCGGCCACACCATGCCGGTCGGGTGGAACTGCAGGAACTCCATGTTGATCAGCGTGGCGCCGGACCGCAGGGCCAGCGCGTGCCCGTCCCCGGTGTACTCCCACGAGTTCGAGGTCACCTTGTACGAGCGGCCGACGCCGCCGGTGGCCAGCACGACCGCGGGCGCCTCGAGCAGGATGAACTCGCCGGACTCGCGGTAGTAGCCGAACGCCCCGGCGATCCGGTCGCCCTCGAGCAGCAGCTCGGTGATCGTGGTCTCGGAGAAGACCCGGATCTTGGCGTCGTAGTTGCCGGTCTCCGCGAAGTCCTCCTGCTGCAGCGAGACGATCTTCTGCTGCAGGGTGCGGATCAGCTCCAGGCCGGTCCGGTCGCCGACGTGCGCGAGCCGCGGATACTCGTGGCCGCCGAAGTTGCGCTGGGAGATCTTGCCGTCCTTGGTGCGGTCGAACAGCGCACCGTAGGTCTCCAGCTCCCAGATCCGCTCCGGCGCCTCCTTGGCGTGCAGCTCGGCCATCCGGAAGTTGTTCAGGAACTTGCCGCCGCGCATGGTGTCGCGGAAGTGCACCATCCAGTTGTCGCGGCTGTTCACGTTGCCCATGGCCGCGGCCGCGCCACCCTCGGCCATGACCGTGTGCGCCTTGCCGAACAGCGACTTGGAGATGATCGCGGTGCGCTTGCCGGCGAGCCGGGCCTCGATGGCCGCCCGCAGCCCGGCGCCACCGGCGCCGATCACGACGACGTCGTAGTGGTGTCGTTCGATTCGGGTTGTCATGGGGGGCCCTCTAGTTGATGAAGCGCAGGTCGGGCCACCAGCCGGCCGCGAGCGCCATGATGTAGAAGTCGGTCAGGGCGAGGGTGCCCAGCGTGATCCACGCGAGCAGCATGTGCCGGGCGTTGAGCTTCGACACGAAGGTCCAGAAGCGGTACCGCACCGGGTGCTTGGAGAAGTGCTTCAACCGGCCGCCGGCGATGTGCCGGCAGGAGTGGCAGGACAACGTGTACGCCCACAGCATCACCACGTTGCCGACCAGGATGACGTTGCCCAGCCCGAAGCCGAACTCGTCACCGGACCGGAAGGCGATGATCGCGTCCCAGGTGTTGATGACGGAGATGATGCCGGCGGCGTAGAACGCGTACCGGTGCAGGTTCTGGAAGATCAGCGGGAACCGCGTCTCACCGGTGTACTTCTCGTGCGCGTCGGGGACGGCACAGGCCGGCGGCGACAACCAGAAGGCCCGGTAGTAGGCCTTGCGGTAGTAGTAGCAGGTGAGGCGGAAGAGCAGCAGGAACGGCAGAGTGAGCGCCGCTTCCGGCAGGAGCCAGAAGCTGGGCAGCGGAGTGCCGAACAAGGCCGACCCCTCGACGCACCGGTCGGTCAGACACGGTGAGTAGAACGGGGTGAGGTAGTGGTGCTCCTCGATGAAGTACCACTTGTGCATGAACACGCGGACGGTGGCGTAGATCACCCACGCCGACAACCCCACGAAGGTGATCAGCGGTGGGAACCACCACCGGTCCGTACGCAACGTCTTCGCCGCGATCGCAGCGCGCGAGCGCCCCGGATCCGACCTCGTTGCCGTCGTCGTCATTGACGTCTCCCTGACGGTGCTGACAGTGGCCTGCATCTGCCGGCGGGCGCGCCTGTTTGGGGTGTGCGTCCGCAATGTGTGGCACACGTTACAACGAAGGTCAGCTTCCTGCCGTGTAAGGGAAGGCTTACCACCGGCTACAGGTCGGGCGCGGCGAGTCGGCGGATCGGCCCGGCGCAGGCGGCGGGCGACCACCGGGCCAGCTGATCGGTCAGCGAGACCCCGTCGCGGGGCGCGGGAGCTACAAAAAACGCCGGGGTACGGGACTTGACCTGCGCATCAAGCGCCTCGGCGAAGGCGGTACGCGCATCGAGCAGCTCCCGCCAGCTGTCCTCGACCCGCTGATCGTCCAACCGCCCGACATAGATCCGGGTGGCGGCGTTCTCATCCCGGACCGCGACGGCCCGCGCCTGCGGGGTGGCGGTGGCGCCGGGCGGAACGAGCCGGTTGAGCCGATCTTCGAGCTCGAGGCAGGCGCCGTCGCGAAGCCGCCGATCCTCCCGAGCATCGGCGGCGTCGTCCCGGAATCCGGAGACGGCCCGCAGCACGGCGAGCCCACCGGCGCAGAGCACGATGACGATGACGGCGGCGGCCACGGAGATCCCGGCCACGAAGAGCCGGCGCCGGCGTCGCTTCTTGCTCTCGGCCTCGGCCTTGGCCTCGGCCTCAGTCGGCTGCCCGGCGCTGAGGCGGCTGCCCGGCGTCCT
>NZ_JBEZGQ010000495.1:0-6171 GCF_040650095.1 Actinoplanes sp. NPDC048791
GCGCGGTCTGGAGCAGGTGCGGAAGGTGTTCGCCTGATGATCGACCAGCTGTACCAGGAGATCATCCTGGACCACTCGACAGCCTGCTCACCGGCCCGCAAAGCCAGCGCAGCCTCAGCCCGGCCCCCGCCCACCGACCCGGCCCCGGCAGCCGGACTCGCGACCCCGGCTGCCGGACTCCCGGCCAGAGCAGCGCGAGCCCGCCCCACCGCCTCACCCGTGAACCGGACCCGCTCCCGAGCCTGATCGAGATTCGCCGAGATGCCGGTGACCGTCGGTCCCGCGTACCGGTGGGTCAGGTCTTGCAGGGCCTCAGCCGCCGCCGGCAGGGCGGCCTCGACCGCCGCCCGGCGCCGGTCCACCTCGTCGGCCACCTGCTCCGCGCGGCCCTCCAGGTCGCGCAGCCGGTCGAATGCCTCGGACTCCGCGTCCAGCCGCTCGTCGGCGGCCCGGCACTTCGCGATGATCTCGCCGAGTGTGCGGCGGCGGGTCTCCTCGTCCGGCGCCGGCTCCTCTTCGAGCGTCATCCGCAGCCGGAACGCCTCGGCGACGTCCTGCCGGGACGCGTCCAGCGCAGCCCGGAACGGTGCCGTCGCCTCCGGGCCGTATTGCGCGGCGGCCAGCGCCAGCTCGCTCTCGCTGGCCCGCAGGTCGTCGTCGAGCTCGATGAGCAGGGCGTTGGCCGTGGCCGTCAGCTCCTCGGTCGGTGGGCCGGTGACCTGCGGCGGGGCCGGCCGGGCCCGGCGGCGGCGGCGCAGCAGCACCCAGATCAGCGCGCCCGCGATGATCACCGCGAGCAGGATCAGCACCCAGATCAGTGACCCGCTCGAGCCTGCGGCCGCCTCCGAATAGCCTTCTGCGGCGGCGATCACCGCGCCGGACCAGTCGCCGCGGGACAGCGCCGGCTCGATGTCGTTGCCGGCCACGTCGGCCAGCTCGGCGTTGGAGAAGCGGGAGTCGTCGGGGAACGAATACGCGTACGAGCGATCCCGGGTCGCCACCGCGAGCAGCGCGTCGCGCTCGCCCAGGTCGCTCAGCCGGGCTGTCTCGTCCGTCCAGGTCTGGGCCGGCGTGCCGTCGAAGGACTCCACGAACACCACGAAGAGCTGCATGCCGGTGTCGGACTGCAGCCGGGCCAGCGCCGTGTCGACCGCGGCCGCGCGGCTGCCCAGGGCGCCTGCCTCATCGGTCACCTGCGCCGGCACCCGCATCGGTGCCTCCGCCCAGGCCGGTGCGGGCACCAGGAGCAGGGCCAGGACGGCGAGCAGCGTGCGGCGCAGGACGGTCACCACCTCAACTTAGATCCTGGGTCCGACAACCCGCGCGGTGAGCCGGAGGTGAGAAGGTGGGAACCATGAGTCAGCGAGTCAACGGAGTCATCGCCCGGGCCAAGGGCGCGCCGGTCGAGGTGGCCACGATCATCGTGCCGGATCCCGGTCCCGGGGAGGCCGTGGTCAAGATCCAGGCCTGCGGGGTCTGTCACACGGACCTGCACTACCGCGAGGGCGGCATCAACGACGACTTCCCGTTCCTGCTCGGCCACGAGGCCGCCGGGATCGTGGAGTCCGTCGGCGCCGGGGTCACCGACGTCGTCCCGGGTGACTTCGTCGTGCTCAACTGGCGGGCCGTCTGCGGCGACTGCCGGGCCTGCCGCAAGGGCAAGCCGTGGTACTGCTTCAACACCCACAACGCGACGCAGAAGATGACGCTCGAGGACGGCACCGAGTTGTCCCCGGCGCTGGGCATCGGCGCGTTCGTGGAGAAGACGCTCGTGCACGCCGGCCAGTGCACCAAGGTCAACCCGCGGGCCCGGCCCGCCGCTGTCGGCCTGCTCGGTTGCGGTGTGATGGCCGGCATCGGCGCGGCGATCAACACCGGCGGGGTCACCCGCGGCGACTCGGTGGCCGTGATCGGCTGCGGCGGGGTCGGCGACGGCGCGATCGTCGGTTCCGCGCTGGCCGGGGCCACGACGATCATCGCGGTCGACACCGACCCGCAGAAGCTGGAGTGGGCCCGCAAGTTCGGCGCGACGCACACCGTCAACGCGCGCGAGCAGGACGTGGTCACTGCCGTGCAGGAGCTGACCGGCGGCCACGGGGCCGACGTCGTGGTCGAGGCGGTGGGCCGCCCGGAGACGTACAAGACGGCGTTCTACGCCCGCGACCTGGCCGGGACCGTGGTCCTGGTCGGCGTGCCGACCCCGGAGATGACCGTCGAGCTGCCGCTGCTGGACATCTTCGGCCGCGGCGGGGCGCTCAAGAGCAGCTGGTACGGCGACTGCCTGCCGACCCGCGACTTCCCCATGCTGACCGAGCTCTACCTGCAGGGCCGGCTCGACCTGGACGCCTTCGTGTCCGAGGAGATCCGCCTGGACCAGGTCGAGGACGCGTTCACCAAGATGCACCAGGGCGGCGTGCTGCGTTCGGTGGTGCTCTTCTCATGAGGGTCGACCACGCGGTGACGCACGGCACGTTCTCGCTGGACGGGGAGACCTTCGACGTCGACAACAACGTCTGGGTGGTCGGCGACGACGAGGAGTGCGTGGTGATCGACGCCCCGCACGACGTCCGGACCATCCTCGACGTTGTCGGCGGCCGGCGGATCGTCGCGATCGTGCTCACCCACGCCCACGACGACCACGTCCGGGTCGCGCCGGAGCTGGCCCGGCAGACCGGCGCCCCGCTGCTGCTGCACCCGGCGGACGAGGTGCTCTGGAAGCTGGTGCACCCCAGCGAGCCGATGCCCGCGCCGCTGGCCGACGGTGACGAGATCGCCGTCGCCGGTGAGGTGCTGCGGGTGCTGCACACGCCCGGACACAGCCCGGGCGCCGTCTGCCTCTACGCGCCGGCGCTGGGCTGCGTCTTCACGGGGGACACCCTCTTCCAGGGCGGTCCGGGCGCGACCGGCCGTTCGCACAGTGACCGGCCGACGATCGAGCGTTCGATCCGCGAGCGCCTGCTCACGCTGCCGCCGGACACGGTCGTGCACACCGGCCACGGCGCGGACACGACCGTGCGGGCGGAGGAGTTCTGAGCGCTCAGGCGGCCCGGGCGTAGGCGGGCACGCTGCGGTCGGCCAGCAGGTCGAGGGCGAGGGCGGCGGTCCAGCTGAACGTCGGGGCGCCGATCCCCGCCCCGGTCCGCGGGTGGTAGTACTCGAAGTGCCCGGAGGTGTGCACCAGCCGGATCATCGCCAGCCGCAGGTCCTCGGCCTCGTCGAGGTAGCCGTGCACGAGCATGCCGCGCCGCAGCAGCCAGTTGATGTTGATCCAGACCGGTCCGCGCCAGTACCGCAGCGGGTCGAAATCAGGCGCGGTCCGGTCGTAGCTCGGCACCGGCAGCCCGGTCTGCGCGGGCAGGCCGAAGCGCGGCGAGCCGGCCTCGGCCATGATCGCCTCGACCTGCCCGGCGGGCAGGCCGGGCAACAGCAGCGGCACCAGGCCGTTGACACACCGGGCCGGGCTGAGCGTACGGGTGCGCACGTCGCGCGACCGGAACGTGCGGGTCTCCGGATCGAACAGGTGCTCGGAGATCGCCCGGGTGATCCGCTTCGCGCGCTGCCGGTGCTGCACGGGATCCGCCCCGACCACCGCGGCGATGTGCGCCAGGGCCAGCTCGGCCGCCGCGAGGATCGTGTTGAACGACGGGCACTCCACCACGAACGCGTGCCGGTGGGCCAGCTCGACGTCCGAGTAGCCGCCGTCGCGGTAGTCGACCACCAGGCCGACGTACCGGGCGTAGTCGGCGTCGGTGGGCCGGTGCGCCGCGTCGGCGTTCTCGATGTCCCGCCGCCGGAAGCGTTGGAGCAGCGTCAGGTCGGCCGGCACGGCCGCCAGGGCGGCGTCCCAGGACGGGCTGTTGTCCAGCCCCGACTCCCACGGATGCACGATGCTGGCCAGCCCGTCACCGCCGGCGTCGCGGCGCCCGGTCAGGTATTCCTGCTGCGCGACCAGCCGCGGATAGAGCCAGGCGAGCTGGTCGCCGGCCTCGCGGGCGCAGGCCACGCCGTGCGCCGCGGCGCGCCGGTAGACCTCCCACGCGGCGAGCGCGTGCAGCGGCGGCTGCACCAGGCCGGTGCTGCCGCGGGCCGGGCGGCCACCGTACGCGGGCACGTTCCAGAAGCCCGGCCCCGGGAAGTAGTCGTCCTCCGCAGTACGCGGATCGAAGACGATGTGGGGCACCCGGCCGTCGGGCCACTGCGCCTCGAACAGGCTCCGCAGGTCGCGCCAGGCGCGCGTCGGGTTGACGTAGGCGAGCCCGACAGCGATGAACGCGGCGTCCCAGCTCCACTGGTGGGGGTAGAGGCCCCGCGAGGGAACCATGTGATCGGTGGACCAGTTGGTGTCGAGGACCTGAGCGGCGGAGTTCCAGAGATCTGCAGACATATCCGAATTCACAGCGGTGGGCGGCTCGAGCTTCGGGCAACGCATTCAGGTATAGCCCTTTCCGTCGCCGGGACCGGTAAACCCCTTCATCGGGTGCGCCCGGCTCGGATCAAGGAAAAACGGCTGCAAGCCCACCGGTACGGACATCTGGTACGCCGTACCCGGAATTGCGCTCAGCCGGCGTCGATGGCCAGCCACAACCGGCTGCGCCGGCCCGGCAGGTACGGCGAGTCGAGCCGTTTCGCAACGACGCCGGTCAGCCCCTGGGCCCGGGCGGTGTCGAGCGCGAAGGTGCCGCCACCCGGAAAGTACGGCGGGGTCTGCCAGTTGTCGCCGCTCACGTTCAGCCCGTCGAGCAGTTCCCGCCGTTCCGCGTAGCGCACCAGCTCCACCGTGGAATGGCCCTCCAGCCACAGCAGGTCGTAGGCCAGGAACTGCACCGGCGTCCGTTCCGCGGCGCGGCGGGCGGCCGCTGAATCACGCGGTGGCTTGCGGCGTTCCAGCAGCTCGGGCGCGATCCGGGGCCCGTCGAAGGCCACGATCTCCCCGTCCAGGACGGCCTCCAGCGGGGCCAGCGCCTCGCCCAGCGGGCGTAACTCCGGATACCACGAGGTCACGTCCGTGCCGTCCGCCGTAGCGAGCCGGACCCGGCCACCGGACACGTACACCAGGGTGCGGCGGCCGGCCCAGCTCAGCTCGTACCCCCAGTCCTCGTCGTCGGGTGGCAGCCCGGCGGCCCGGGCAGTGAGCATGGGCTCGACGGCCTCGGGCATGCTCTGCCAGCCCGGCTCGGCCGGGTCCATCCGGCGGACCATCCAGTCGTTGCCGCCGGTCTGGAAGAAGACGTAGCGCCCGCTGGTGCGCTCGCCGTGAAAAGTGACACCTATCTCGTCGTCGCGCCACTTGTCGGTCTCGTAGGTGCCGTGATCATGGATCGACATCCGGCCGCCGCCGTACTCGCCGGCCGGGATCTCGCCGGCGAAGGTGAGGTATTCCAGCGGGTGGTCCTCGGTGTGTTTGGCCAGGTTGTTGCGGCCGCGGTCGCGGGGCAGCCCGCGCGGGACGGCGAAGGAGACCAGCACGCCGTCGCGTTCGAGCCGCACGTCCCAGTGCAGGCTGCGGGCGTGGTGCTGCTGGATCACGAACCTGTTTCCGCTGGTCGGCCGGGGCCGGCCGCGGGGCACGGGCTCGGGGGTACGGCGGGCGTCGCGCTTACGCCGGTATTCGTCCAGCTGGTCGGTCACCACCCAATTGTCCGCCGGAGTTACACGGTTGTCATTCGGAGAACTTGTCGCACCCCCGTGCCAAGGTCTGGGGCATGTACGTCGAATGGGCCGCGAAGCTTCCGCATGTGATCGCGTGGCGCAGCACGGTCCCGCCGGGCTGCCCGCCGACGCGGATCCTGCCGGACGGCTGCATGGACCTGATCTGGCACGACGGTGCCGTCTTCATCGCCGGCCCGGACACCACCGCCCAGCTCGGCACCGCCCCTCCCGGCAGCCGCTTCTTCGCCCTGCGCTTCGCGGTCGGCACCGGCCCCGGCGTGCTGGGCATCCCGGCCGACGAGTTCACCGACCAGCAGGTGCCGCTCGACGCGGTGTGCCCCGCGACCGAGCAGCGCCGGCTGTCGGAGGCCACCGACCCCCTCGCCGCGCTCGAGGACTTCGCGCGGCGTCACTGGCAGGAGCCGGATCCGGCGATGGTCGCGGTGGCGGCCGGCGCCCGGGCCGGGCGCTTCGTTGGGGGGGCCGCGCCCTTGGGGGGGCGCCGCCGCGACGACCGGGCGG
>NZ_JBEZGQ010000496.1:0-6132 GCF_040650095.1 Actinoplanes sp. NPDC048791
GCCTGGCCGGGGTCGCCCGGCGCCGGGCCGGCGGCTTCTCGCTGGGCATGCGGCAGCGGCTCGGGATCGCCGCCGCGCTGCTCGGCGACCCGCCGGTGCTGATGCTGGACGAGCCGTTCAACGGCCTCGACCCGGAGGGCATCGTGTGGATGCGCGGGCTGCTGGGGACCCTGGCGGCCCAGGGGCGGGCCGTGCTGGTCGCCAGCCACCTGATGAGCGAGCTGCAGCACATCGCCGCGCACGTGGTGATCGTCGGCCGGGGCCGGGTGCTCGCCGATACCACCGTGTCCGAGCTGCTGGCGGCGGCACCGTCGCTGGAGGAGGCGTACTTCGCGCTGACCCGCGACGCCGTGGAGTTCCGTGGAGAGGCAGCCCGATGAGTGACTTCGCCCGGCTCGTACGGGCCGAATGGGTCAAGTTCCGCACGGTCCGCGGCTGGGTGCTCGGCACGGCGTCCGCGGCCCTGGTGACCGTGCTGCTGGGGTTGTTCGTCGCGTCGAACAGCATCTCGTCCTGCTCGAACGGGACCGTGGACATCGAGTGCCCGGCGCTCCCGCTGGGCCCGGACGGCCAACCGGTACGCGACAAGTTCTACTTCGTGCACCGGACGCTGGCCGGGGACGGCGCCATCACCGTACGGGTGACCTCGATGACCGGCCTGATCACCTACCCGCCGCCGGACCACGACAAGATCGTCCCGGGTCTGGTGGAGTGGGCGAAGGCCGGCGTCATCGCCAAGGACGGCACCGCCGAGGGTTCCCGATACGTGGCACTGATGGTCACCGCGGAGCACGGCGTACGGATGCAGCACGACTTCGTCCACGACACCGCGGGCAAGCCCGGCGCCGTGTCGGCGGCCACCCCGCGCTGGCTGCGGCTGACCCGCACCGGGGACACGCTCACCGGGGAGGAGTCGGCCGACGGCGCCACCTGGAGCAGGGTGGGCACCGCGACGCTGACGGGCCCCGTGGAGCTCGGGCTCTTCGTCACCTCGCCGAGCGACCTCACCGTCAACGGCGGGGCCGGTGGCGGAAGCGTCCAGGCCCGGCTGGCCACGGCGACCGCCACCTTCGACAACGTCGCATCGACCGGCACCGCGCCGGGCGGCGACTGGCGGTGTGACGACGTCGGGACCGAGCCGAACCCGGACGGCACCGTGCACCACCCGGGCAGCGCCGAGGAGGCCGGCGGGGTCCTGACGGTGTCCGGCAACGGTGACATCGCTCCCCTGGCCGGCGAAACCGGACCCTGGGTCCAGCTGGTGCTGATCGGGCTGGTCATCGGCCTGATCGTGGTGATCGTGGTGGCCGCCCGTACCGTCTCCGGCGAGTTCCGGCGCGGCCTGATCGGGGTGACGCTGCTGGCGAGCCCGCGGCGGGGCCGGGTCGTGGCGGCGAAGGCCGTCGTGCTCGGCGCCGTCACGTTCGTCGCCGGTACGGCCGCCGCCGCGCTGGCCATCCCGCTCGGCTGGCGAGTGCTGACCGGCAACGGCTTCCGGCAGCCGGAGTTGCCGCTGGGCACCCTGGCCCGGGTGGCTGCCGAGGCCGGTCTGCTCGTCGCCGGCACCGCACTGATCGCGCTGGGGCTGGGAGTGCTGCTCCGGCGGGGGCTGGCCGCGGTGGGCGTCGCGGTGGCAGTGGTCGTGCTGCCGTACCTGCTGGCGGTGATCGGGGGCCTGCCGACCTCGGCCGCGGAGTGGCTGCTGCGGCTGACGCCGGCCGCGGCCTTCGCGTTCCAGCAGGTCGCGCCCGAGTACGCGCACGTGCTGGCGAGCTACACGCCCACGTCCGGCTACTACCCGCTCCCGGCCTGGGGTGGCCTCGCCGTCCTGGCCGGGTACGCCGTACTGGCCCTCGGCCTGGCGAGTGCCCGGCTGCGCCGGAGCGACGCGTGAACCGGATGCTGTCCGCCGAGTGGACCAAGCTGCGCACCGAGCCCGCCGCCCTCTGGCTGCTGCCGAGCTTCGTGGTGGCGACGGTGCTGACCAGCCTGTTCGCGGTCGCCTCGGCCCGCTGTAGCAGGGGCGGGTGCGGCATCGATCCGGCCGTGCTGAGCCTGGCCGGGGTGCAGCTCGGCCAGGCTCTCGTCGTGCTGCTGGCGGTGTCGACGATCGGCGGTGAGCAGAGCACGGGCCTGCTCCGCACGACGTTCACCGCCATGCCCCGCCGGATCGTGGTCCTGGCCGCCAAGACGGTCCTGACCGGCGGCCTGACCCTGGTCGTGGGAACGGTGGCCGTGCTGGGCTGCGTGGCCGCCGGCCGGGCGGTGCTGCCCGGCAACGGCATCGCCGCGCCGTCCCTGACTGACGGTCCGACACTGCGGGCCGCCGGTGGGTCGGTGCTCTACCTGGTGCTGGTCGGGCTCCTGGCGCTCGGCGTCGCCGCCGTGATCCGGGACGCGGCGGCCTCGGCGGGGGCGGTGCTGGCTCTGCTGTACGCCGTACCGATGATCGCGTCCGTGATCAACGATCCGGAGCTGCAACGCACGCTGCGCCGGTTCGCGCCGATGACGGCCGGCCTGGCCGTCCAGGCCACCACCGGCCTGGACCACCTGCCGATCGGACCTTGGGCGGGCCTGGCCGTCCTGGCCGCCTGGGCCGCCGCAGCCCTGCTCTGCGGCGGCCTGGCTCTTCAGCTCCGCGAGCCCTGACGGCCCGGTCTGCTCAGTTGCGTTGCCGGGCCATCCACTGCCAGATGCGGGTGCCGTCGATGCGTGGATCGTTGCGGGCCACGTAGATCCACGACCAGTGGCCGGGGAACTGGTGGCCGTTCCAGACGACGTTGTCGTAGAGCGACAGCAACGAGCCGTCGATGAGCTCATGGGCGTGCACGGTGTTGGGCACCGGCGGCACGGTGGTGTCGTCGCGCGAGGTCACCAGCCAGGTCGGGGTCCGGATGGCCCGCAGCTCGGCGTCGGTGATCATCGTGGGGCCGCCGGGCTGCAAGGACTCGACGACGCCGCAGATGGGCACCGACGCCGCGAACAGGTCCGGGTAGACCGTGGTCATCTTCAGGCTCATGTAGCCGCCGTTGCTGGCGCCGACCACGTAGATCCGGTCGCGGTCGACCAGGTGCCGGCGCGCGACCTCACTAACGATCTCGCGGATCTGGGGGGCGAAGCGGTCACCGTCCTCGAGCCAGAAGGAGGTGCTCTGCGGGGCCACGACGTAGGCGCCGGCGAAGATCCGCTGGGCTTCCGGGGTGGCGAAGCCGAGCGCACCACGGTTGGCGCGCAGGGTGGTCTCGTTGTCGTAGTAGTTGTCCGGCAGCGACGCTCCCTCACCGCCGCCGTGCAGCCAGACCACGAGCGGGCGCCGGCCCCGACCGGCGAAGCGGCGGGACGGCTGGAACAGGCGGTACTTCATCCCCGAGGCGGAGATCGCGTACCGGAACGCGTCCACCTCGGGGTTGGACAGCCGGCCCTGGACGAACTCGGTGATGGTGACCGGGCGGTGTCCCCGTACGGCGAAGGGCGCGTTCTGGGTGATCGTGTACGTCAGGTCGAGCTGCACGTTGCGGCCCCGGCTCGCGATGTAGCCGAGCGTGCCGCCGCCGGTCTGGCCCTCGGCGTACGCGAGGTCGAGCACGATGTTGCCGTGGTGGTCGAGCCGGACCGCGGTCACCGCCCGGTCCAGGTCGTACTCGCTGAAGATCTGGTCGCCCGGCGCGATCGGGATCGGGCTCGTCGCCTTCGCGTGCACGGTGAAGGTGCCGGTGCTCAGGCTCGCCGGGTCGATGCGGCCGAGCCCGCCCGTGGCGATGGTCAGCGAGGTGACCTGCTCGCCGCCGTCCAGGGTCTCGGCGTTGAGGGTGAAGCGCGCCCTGGTGGCCGAGTGGCCGCCGGCCTGCGCGGCCGCACCCGGCAGAGCCAGCCCCACGGCGGCGCCGGCCCCGGCGGCCAGGACGGATCGACGGCTCATCGACGTGGCCATACGGCCTCCCTGTTTCGATCCCGTTACCAAGAATGCATTGACACCGGTCTATCACGGTTGTCGCACCCAGCGGAAGCCCGGCGTTGCGGCGGCCCGGGATGCCCAGGAAGGACACAGAGAACTCTCGGCTGATGCCAAGCGCGCGGACAGACGATCGCGCTATGAGGCAGGCAGCAGCAGCGAGGCCGGAAGAAGCAGCGCCGGAGGATCCGGAGGAACCCTGGCGGCCGCAGCCGCCGTTGTCCCGGGTGGCGGTCGCCCGGCTGGTCCAGCTGGCCGGGCTCTACAACGTCGTCACGGTGGTGCTGCCGTCGCCGCACGGCCGCTTCGGGGAACTGGCCGGGCTGCTGCCGATGGCCGGGGTGCTCACCGCCCGGGCGGCCAGTGCGGCGTCCGGCCTGCTGCTGGTCTATCTCGGGGCCGGGCTGCGCCGGGGCAAGCACCGGGCCTGGCAGGTGGCGGTGGTCCTGGCCGGTGCCGGGGTGGTGCTGCACCTGGCCCGGGGCTGGCACTACGACGCCGCCGCGGTCTCCGTGGCGCTGCTGGTGATGCTGATCGTGGTCCGCCGCCGCTTCCACGCGCAGGCCGATCCGTGGAACCGGTGGCGGGCGCTGGCCGCCTTCATCGGTTTCGCCGGCGCCGGGTTCGCGGTCGGGCTGCTCGAGATCGCCGTACGGATGAACCGGCTCGAAGGCCGTCCGGGAGTGATCGCCTGGATGCAGGAATCCGCGCTCGGGCTGGTCGGGGTCTCCGGGCCGATCCGGTTCGCGTACCCGCTGGGCGCCGAGACGGTCAGCTACACCACCGGCATGTTCGGGCTGCTCTCGATCGCGGCGGCCGTCGTGCTGCTGCTGCGGCCTGCGAACCGGCTGCCGCAACGCACCGGCGAGGACGACACGGTGGTCCGTGAGCTCGTCCGGCAGCACGGGGTGGCCGACTCGCTGGGCTACTTCGCCCTGCGTCCGGACAAGTCGCTGCTGTGGGCGCCGTCGGGCAAGGCGGTGATCGCGTACCGCGTGATCAACGGGGTGAGCCTGGCCTCCGGTGACCCGATCGGCCTGGCGTCGCAGTGGCCGGAGGTCATCGCGGTGTGGCTGCGGGACTGCGCCCGGCACGGCTGGACGCCGGCTGTGCTCGGCTGTGGGAATGCGGCCGGCCGGGCGTACCGGAAAGCGGGCCTGGATGTCGTCGAGCTGGGCGACGAGGCGATCCTCGACGTCGCCGGTTTCACCCTGCAGGGCCGGTCGATGCGCGCGGTCCGGCAGGCGGTCGCCCGGGTGGAGCGGGCCGGCTACACCTGTACGGTCACCCGGCTGCACGACCTCACCCCGGAGGCCCTGGCCGAGGCGCAGCGGGCCGCCGACGCCTTCCGTGACGGCCGGGTCGAGCGCGGCTTCTCCATGGCGTTGTCGCGCCTCGGCGACCCGGACGACGGTGACTGCCTGTTCGTGGTCTGCCGGGACGCCGACGGCCGGATCCGGGGCCTGCTGCACTACGTGCCGTGGGGCACCGACGGGCTGTCGCTGGACCTCATGCGCGGGGACCGGACCGCCGAGAACGGGCTGACCGAGTTCATGGTGGTCACCACCATGACGGCCGCGCCCGGGCTGGGCGTGCACCGGATCTCGCTGAACTTCGCCGTGCTGCGCTCGGTGTTCGCCCGGGCCGACGAGCTCGGCGCCGGGCCGGTGCTGCGGCTGTCGTACCAGATCCTCAAGGCCGCCTCCCGGGTCTGGCAGATCGAGTCGCTGTACCGGTCCAACGCCAAGTACCAGCCCGCCTGGGTGCCGCGCTACCTGTGCTTCCCCGCGGTCCGTGAGCTCCCGCGGATCGCGGTCGCGGTCCTGTCGGCCGAGGCGTTCCTGCCCGGCCCGGGCCGGCGGCCCCCACTCACCCGGTCCCCTGCGGGGGTGCGCTGATGACGCTCACCGGCCTGCCGCTGGTGCTCGGCACCGGCGCCGCGGCACTGTCGGCCATCGCGTTTCTGAAATGGTCGTGGAACCGCGGCAGCCGCAAGCGGCGGTTGCCCACCCGCGCGCTCAGCCTGCTGCTCAGCCAGGCCCTGCTGGTGCTCGCGATCGGGCTCATCTACAACCGGCAGGAACAGTTCTATCCCTCCTGGCAGGCGCTGGCCGGGCAGACCGGCCCCCCGGCGGGCATCGCCCCGCCCAGCACCGGCCGGCTGGACGCCTCGTTCGCGC
>NZ_JBEZGQ010000497.1:0-5516 GCF_040650095.1 Actinoplanes sp. NPDC048791
GACCCGCGACGTCGACCTGCTGATCCTCGACGAGCCGACCGCGGTGCTCACTCCGCAGGAGACCGGCGAGCTGCTGGCCGTCATGCTCTGAAGATCGGTGGCAAAGCTCCTCCAGTGCTGGATGTCGGTTCGGTGCTCGTCCCACCGTCGCCCGCGAAACTGAAGCAGGCCTGAATCGGCGGCCGTCTTCAGCTGTTCTTCAGCTCGCTGCTCGATCACGCACAGACGCGCTGCGGATACTTCGGAGGGCTGTGGGCCAGGCTCGGGAACGCCCCGGACACGTCCAGTGGGCGATTCGGAATCTTTGTGAGTTTTCCGGGACGCATAGGCCGCTGACCGTTCGCACCCCCACCTTGGCGGACCGGTCGGTTTCCGCTGGCCACGCGGCCCTGCACCGCCCGCACCAGACCCCACCCCCACCCACCCTCTTGGCCAAATGCCAACAGCCGGTGAGGGCACCCGCACCCGCCGCGACCAAGACCCGCTTCCGGTGAGCCGATGGCGGACTCCGCGTCTGTCGTCCGCACCGGCTTGCTGAGTATTATTCGCGTGCCCCCGAGTACATATCGGTGTCTATGCATGAAAGTCGCGCCCCCTCGTGGCTTGGACCCGGAGGAATCTCTTGCAACTGCGCCTCGCTGCCGGCCGGCCCCTCGGGCTTCCGGAAATTTTCCCGTTCGCTTTGATCCCGGCCGGTGTTCCGAGCCGTATGACAGGCGACGGGGAAAGCACCGGCTGGAGGATTCGATGCATGCGTTGGTCATGGAGCGGCTCACGCCGGACAGGGTGTGCGCGATGACGCAGCAGCGGTCCGGTGGTAGGTGGCAGGCTCTCGACGGAGGCCGTGGTGCGGACAATGATGATGCCGTGATTCCACGACAGGCCCGGCACGGGGCTGCGTCGGAGACGGCGAGCCACGAGGACACGCTTGTCCGCATGCTCTACGAGGAGCACGCGGGTCCCCTGCTGATGTTCGTGCTGCGGCTCACCGGCGGCGACCGGCAGCGGGCCGAGGACATCGTGCAGGAGACGCTCCTGCGGGCCTGGCGCAACGCGCACCGGCTCGGTGCCCAGGGCCAGCAGTCGTTGCGTCCGTGGCTGGTCACCGTCGCCCGGCGCATCGCCATCGACGATCACCGCAGCGTGAGCGCCCGGCCACCGGAGACGTACGACCGGGAGCTGGAGAGTTTCCCCAGCACCGCCGACGACACCGACCGCGTGTTGCAGCTCATGACCGTGACCGACGCGCTCCGTACGCTCAGCCAGTCGCACCGTGAGATCCTGGTCGAGACGTACTTCCGCGGCAAGACTGTTCCGGAGGCGGCCGAGGTTCTCGGCCTGCCGCTGGGCACTGCCAAGTCTCGTGTGTACTACGCCCTGCGGGCCCTGCGTACGGCCTTGCAGCAGCGGGGGGTGACGGAATGACACAGGAACAACACTTCGACGTCGCGTCGTACGCGCTGGGCGTGCTCGACGAGCGTGACGCCTCCCGCTTCGAGGATCACCTGATCGACTGCCCGGCCTGCGCCATCGAGCTCGAGTCGCTGCTGCCGGTCGTGGACATCCTCTCGGACGTGGACGCGGACGCCCTGGTGGCGACCGAGCAGTCGCGCCGGGACGGCCTGATGCTCAAGACGATGATCGGTGAGGTGAAGCGGGAGCGTCGCCGGGCCAACAGCCGGCGGCTCTACTCGCTGGCCGCGGCGGTCGTGGTCTTCGCGATGCTCTCCATCGGCGCCCTCTTCGCCGGTGGTCAGTGGCTCGGCAACTCCGACCCGCAGAACCCGAACCAGCAGGCCCGGTCGAGCAAGCAGCTCGATCCGCTGCCGGCCGCCGAGGGCGGCACCGGTATCGGCGGTCCGGACCTGGTCGGCGAGCGGATCGGCGGCACGGATCCGCGCAGCGGGGTCAGCGCCGACGTGGGCCTGGAGGCCAAGGACTGGGGCACCCAGGTGTCGTTCGCGGTCTCCAACATCAAGGGTCCGCTGACCTGCCGGCTCGTCGTGGTCCGCCGGGACGGCGCCTCGGAGGTCCTCTCGTCCTGGAAGGTCGGCGACAAGGGCTGGGGCACGGCCGCGCAGCCCGAGCCGCTGCTGCTGCAGGCCGTCACGGCGCTGCCGCGGGCGGACATCGCCTTCCTGCAGATCCAGTCGGTGGACGACAAGGGCGGCACGGAGACCCTGGTTCGCGTTCCCTGATCTGAGACAGAACTACGAAGCCCGGCCGCGTCAGCGGCCGGGCTTCGCTGTTTCCTGCGCCGGCGAAGGCCCAGCGCAAATGAATGGGCAATTACTGATTGCTAATCGGCCCGGCACGCTGTGCGACAAAGGCGCAGGTGGGCCACTCAATCACGTACCGCGCCGGCGTTCGGTTCAATCCAAATTCAGAGAAATTGATTGGCCCGATTCTTCAACCGCCGGCGGCGCCGGCGCGTACTACAGCCCGAACACGGAGATCGACGATCCCAGTTGGAGGGCACCAGTGGTACCGGAGAAGCGGAAGTTGAAGGTCGTCGGCGCCTCTATCGCGGCGGCGTTCGTGCTGACCGGTTGCGCCCCGGCGGGACTGGACAACGCCAGCGACTACGGCGCGGAGCCGGCGGCGAACGCTGTCGACGCGACCGCCACCCCGAACCCCACCGCGGAGCCGGACGGCGACGCCCCCGAGGGTGACGAGGCCGACGCCCCGGAGCTCAGCGAGGACGAGGTCACCTCCGAGCTGACCGCGGCCAAGGTCAAGCGGATGGGCGAGACGGTCCAGAACGAGGACGGCTTCGTGCTGTACCGCTTCGACGACGACAAGGTGAAGCCCGAGGTCGTCTCCGAGTGCAACGGTGACTGCGCCAAGGTGTGGCCGCCCGCGGTCATCAACAAGGGCGAGAAGCCCAAGCTGAAGGGCGTCGACGCGGACAAGGTCGGCACCGTCGCCCGCGAGGACGGCACGCTCCAGCTGACCATCGACAAGTGGCCGGTGTACACCTACATCGGCGACAAGAAGGCCGGTCAGTGGAAGGGCCAGAACGTCGGCAAGAAGTGGTTCGTCATCACTCCCGAAGGCAAGAAGAACCTGACCTGCCTCCCGGCCCCGTCCAAGGCTGTCGCACCGCCCGCGGACGAAAAGGAAGAGGGCGGCAGCGACTCCTCCGGTGACGCCGGCAGCGCGGAGTCAGGCTCCGACTACAGCTACTGATCGACCTGTACGGGTGACGGCCGGTCGACGTCCACGGCGTCGGCCGGCTACCACCACGAACGACCGGAACCGCTATAAGTCTTCGTTAAATCGGGCCTAAATACATCGCATTG
Organism: Actinoplanes sp. NPDC048791; assembly: GCF_040650095.1. Taxonomy (NCBI): domain Bacteria; kingdom Bacillati; phylum Actinomycetota; class Actinomycetes; order Micromonosporales; family Micromonosporaceae; genus Actinoplanes; species Actinoplanes sp. NPDC048791. The sequence goes on from NZ_JBEZGQ010000497.1 coordinate 3,303, forward strand.
GCGGGCCCGCCAGGAAACGCTTCTCATAGCGTTTCGCTCGACCGGCCGACAGGCCACCGGAATTGTTTACCCGAATCGTTGTCGGAGGTGTGAAAGATGATTGCCGCTCGCTCCTCGCGCCGGCTGCACCGCTGGCTGGTGGGCGTCTTGGCAATGGTCCTGACGGTCCTGCTCGCGCCGGCCGGAATGGCCCGTGCCGCGGACGCCACCCCGGTCCCGATCCCGCCGGAGAACAGTCCTTCCGGCAAGGGCAGCAGCGCCAGCGCCGCCGACCGTGACTTCGTCATCAAGGTCCGCCTGGCAGGCCTGTGGGAGATCCCGGCGGGCAACATGGCCGTGGAGAAGTCCGAGAACCCGGAGATCGTCAAGATCGGCCGCTCCATCTCGCAACAGCATGTCGTGCTGGACAAGCTCGACATCGCGGTCGCCAAGAAGCTGGGCATCGCACTGCCGAACCAGCCGAACAGCGACCAGCAGGGCTGGCTCAACGAGATGAAGAACGCGCCGTCGGCGGAGGTTTTCGACCAGGTCTACATCGACCGGCTGCGCGCCGCGCACGGCAAGATCTTCCCCGCCATCGCCACCATCCGGGCCAGCACGCGCAACGACGCGGTCCGCAAACTGGCGCAGCAGGCCAACCAGTTCGTGATGACCCACATGACCCTGCTGGAAAGCAGCGGCATCGTCGACTACGGCTCGCTGCCGACCGCCCCGGCCCCGGCCGCGGCCGGTGGTGGCCCGGTGCCGGTCGACAACCAGATGCTCGCCGCGGCGGGCGCCGGCGGTGTACCGGGCGTGAACACCTCGGTCATCCTCCTCGTTCTCGCCGGTGCCCTCGTGGCCGGTGTGATCACCACCATGCGCATCTTCCGGACGCGATAGCCCGCGGACGGTCCGACCTGGCCAGCCGACCAGGCCGTACGGCATCACCCCCAGGCGGCTGCTCCACCGCCCGCCACGTGTGCGACAGAGAAAGGTGTCACCATGCGAAGGTCGCAGTACCGGCGCGAATCCTCGAAATCAAAGTGGTTCACCGGTCGGCGCCGGATCATCGCCGCGGTAGCCACCCTGGTTGCCTTCGGCGGCATTGTCACCGTCACGCAGGTCTCGGACGCGAGCACGAAGCGTTCCACCCAGCGTGCTCTGGCCGCCTGTAACAACATCCAGGCCCCGAAGTCGGCGAAGTTGTCGACCAAGACCAAGAAGGGCACCTACACCACCAACGGTGGCAAGGTGACCCAGCACGCGGACGACGGCGCCGGCGACGTGCCGACGACCGCGCAGATGCGCGCCCGCTGCCGGCAGTGGGTCATGCAGAACGCCGGTAACAACAGCGGCGGCGGCAACAACAACGGCGGTAACAACAACGGCGGCGCCGCGTCCCCGGCCCCCTCGGCCAGCAACGGCACCAACGCCGGCGAGGGCGGCAACACCGGTGGCAACAACAACGGTGGCAACAACGGCGGTAACAACGGCGGCAACAACAACGGTGGCAACAACGGCGGCGGCGCCGCGACCCCGCCCCCGGGCGCCGGTCTGGGCATCCTGGTCAACAGCTGTGAGGGCAGCCAGCTGACCGCGCACGACGGCTTCCAGAACGGCAACCGTTGCGTCTCCACCGAGTTCGGTGAGGTCGGCGCGCAGGAGAACAACCCGTCGCTGCTGATCACCGAGGCGCCCACCGAGGTCGCCCCGAACACGCCGTTCACCCTCAAGGTGAGCACCCGCAACCTGATCCGGGACCGCTTCCTCGCGGCCGGCCAGGGTGGGTACTACGTGGAGAGCTCGGTCCTGCAGGGCGGCATCGTCCGGGGTCACTTCCACACCGCGTGCCGCATGCTGGCCAGCACCAACGAGGCTCCCGACCCGGCTCCGGTCCCCGCGTTCTTCGTGGCGACCGAGGACAAGCAGGGTGGCCGCGCCCCCGACACCGTGACCATCCAGGTCGCCGGGCTGCCTACCGAGGGCGATGCACAGTGCGCCTCGTGGGCCGGTGACGGTTCGCACCGCATCCCGATGATGCAGCGCGCCAACCAGACCCCCGCCTTCGACGCGGTGCGCATCCGGGTCGGCGGCGGCGGCGGTAACCAGGACCAGGGCGACCAGGGCCAGGGTGACCAGAACCAGGGCGGCGACCAGAACCAGGGTGGCCAGCAGGGCGGTCAGCAGGACCAGGGTCCGCTTGTACTGCTCCAGCGCCCGGGGGAAGCTCGC
>NZ_JBEZGQ010000497.1:5526-6122 GCF_040650095.1 Actinoplanes sp. NPDC048791
CCAGAACCACAACGGCCAGAACCAGAACAACTGAGTACGGAGCCCTGCCGCACCGGGACCGAACCCCGCGGGGCGCGCCACCTTCAGGTGTCGTCGCCCCGCGAGGGACCCCCCGTCGGGACCGGCCGCCGTCCACCCCCCTGAGGACGGCAAGACCTGCGGCAGGCGGTTCGGGTAAGGAATCGGCTGACGAAAGGAGGCGCGGGACCGCTCGAGCCGAGCTACGCAGCTCCGCTACCGGGTGACGCGGACCGACTCGGGTGTCCGCCAACCCGCACCGATGGCCCTGACCAGGAGCGCGGTCAGGGCCATCGGCATGTCCGCGCCCGGGAACGGTCGGCCGGACGGCAGGAAGTGACCCGGCGCCCGGAAGGTGGCCCGCGCGGCCGGATGGTGGCACAGTGTCCCGGGTGATGACGACGCGCCGGCTGCAGCTGCCGGACGGCTACCACTTCACCCGTACGGTGCGATCGCTGCTTGTCGTCCGCTACGACCCCTGCGGCACGTTCGACGACCGCGACTTCTGGCTCTCCGCGCGTACCCCTGAGGGTCCTGGCTCCTTGCATCTCGCCCGCGCCGGCGCGGAGCTCACCGCG
>NZ_JBEZGQ010000498.1:0-6122 GCF_040650095.1 Actinoplanes sp. NPDC048791
GCAGCGCGGCCCAGCGGGCGGCGCAAGGCAGCAGCATGGCCCAGTCCAGCGACGCGGCCCAGCGGGCCCGCACAAGGCAAAGTATGGCCCGGGCCTGCGACGCTGCACGGCCCAGCGGGCAGCGGGCAGCGGGCAGCGGGCAGCGGGCAGCGGGCAGCGTATGACCCGGGCCTGCGACGCCGGCGCGGCCTCGCGGCGGCACAACGCAGTGGAATGACCCAGCCCAGCGACACGACGCGGCATGACCAGACGGGCAGCGCGGTTCAGCGACCCGGAACAACCCCGCGACGCGGTCCAGCGACGCAGCGTCCGGATTGCAGGGTTTGCGGTGGCGGGCGGGCTGCCAGAGGCCGTCACCGACGTCGCCAGCGATTCCTGCGTTCCCGGCGCCCACGCCCCCACGGTCCTGCTGCGGGGGCGTGCCGCAGGGCCGGTTAGGCGCCTGAAGTTACGCGGTAGGCGTCGAAGACGCCGTCTACCTTTCGGACTGCTGCTACCAGGTGGCCCAGGTGCTTCGGGTCGGCCATTTCGAAGGTGAAGCGGCTCACCGCCACCCGGTCGCGGGTTGTGGTCACTGTCGCGGACAGGATGTTGACGCGTTCCTCGGACAGCACCCGGGTCACGTCGGCCAGGAGCTTGTGCCGGTCCAGCGCCTCCACCTGGATGGCGACCAGGAATGTCGATGCCGATGTCGGCTTCCAGCTCACCTCGACCACGCGTTCGCTCTGGTCGCGGAGGTCTTCCGCGTTGGCGCAGTCCTCGCGGTGGACGCTGACGCCGCCGGAGCGGGTCACGAAGCCGAACACCGCGTCGCCCGGGACCGGGGTGCAGCAGCGGGCCAGTTTCACCCAGACGTCGCTGACGTCCTTGACGACCACACCGGGGTCCTGGGCGGTGCTGCGGTTGCGGGGCGGGCGGGTCGCGACGGCCGTTTCGGCGATGTCCTCGACTGCGCCTTCCTCGCCGCCGAAGCCGGCGACCAGCTTCTGCACGACCGACTGGGCGGAGACCGTGTTCTCACCGACGGCCGCGTACAGGGAGGCGACGTCGGCCAGGTGCAGGTCGCGGGCGATGGTCGTCAGGTTGTCGCTCGTCAGCATGCGCTGCAGGGGCAGGCCCTGCTTGCGCATCGCCTTGACGATCGCCTCCTTGCCGTCCTCGATCGCTTCCTCGCGGCGTTCCTTGTTGAAGTACTGGCGGATCTTGGTGCGGGCGCGCGGGCTCTTGACGAAGCCGAGCCAGTCCTGGGTCGGGCCGGCGGTGGCGGACTTCGAGGTGAATATCTCGATGACGTCGCCGTTGGACAGTGTGGACTCCAGCGGCACGAGCTTGCCGTTCACCCGGGCGCCGATGGTCTTGTGGCCGACCTCGGTGTGCACCGCGTACGCGAAGTCCACCGGCGTCGAACCGGTCGGCAGCGGGATGACGTCGCCCTTGGGGGTGAAGACGTACACCTCCTGGCTGGACAGGTCGAAGCGCAGCGCGTCCAGGAACTCGCTCGGGTCGCTGGCCTCGCGCTGCCAGTCCAGCAGCTGGCGCAGCCACGTCATCTCGTCGATGTGCGCGGGCGGGCCGACGATCGTCGCGCCCTTCTGCTCCTTGTACTTCCAGTGCGCGGCGATGCCGAACTCCGCCGTACGGTGCATGGCGAAGGTCCGGATCTGCATCTCGACCGGCTTGCCGGTCGGGCCGATGACCGTCGTGTGCAACGACTGGTACATGTTGAACTTCGGCATCGCGATGTAGTCCTTGAACCGGCCCGGCACCGGCTGCCAGTTCGCGTGGATGACACCCAGCGCGGCGTAGCAGTCGCGGACCGTGTCGACCAGGATGCGCACGCCGACCAGGTCGTAGATGTCGTTGAAGTCGCGGCCCCGGACGATCATCTTCTGGTAGATCGAGTACAGGTGCTTGGGCCGGCCGGTCGTCTCCGCCTTGATCTTGGCCGACTTCAGGTCGAGCTGCACCCGCTGGGTGACCTGGCGCAGCAGCGCCTCCCGCTGCGGCTGGTGCTCGCCGATCAGGCGGTTGATCTCCTCGAAGCGCTTGGGGAACAGCGTGCCGAACGCGAGGTCCTCGAGCTCCCACTTGATCGTGTTCATACCGAGGCGGTGGGCCAGCGGTGCGAGGATCTCCAGCGTCTCCTTGGCCTTCTGCTCCTGCTTGGCGCGGGGCAGGAAGGTCAGGGTACGCATGTTGTGCAGCCGGTCGGCCAGCTTGATCACCAGGACCCGCGGGTCCTTGGCCATCGCGACGACCATCTTGCGGATCGTCTCGGCCTTGGCCGCGTCGCCGAGCTTGACCCGGTCGAGCTTGGTGACGCCGTCGACCAGCAGCGCGACCTCGCCACCGAAGTCGGCCTTCATCTGCTCCAGGCCGTAGTCGGTGTCCTCGATCGTGTCGTGCAGCAGGGCGGCGACCAGCGTCGTGGTGTCCATCCCGAGGTTGGCCAGGATGGTGGCGACCGCGAGCGGGTGGGTGATGTACGGGTCACCGGACTTGCGGTACTGCCCCGAGTGCCAGCGGGCGGCGACGTCGAAGGCCCGCTGCAGCGCGCGCCCGTCCGCCTTGGGGTGGCTGGCCCGGTGGGTCGCGATCAGTGGCTCGAGCACCTCGCTGACCTGGGTGCTCTGCCACGGCGCGTTGAAGCGCGCCAGCCTCGCCCGGACCCGTCGCCCGGTGGGCGCACTGGCCAGCCCGAAGCTGCTGCTCGGCTCGTCGGCCGGGGACAGCGGCTGGGTGGACTCGAGGTCGTGCGTCTCCCCGGTGACCGGGGCCTCGGACTTCGGGGCTTGCTCAGCCTCGGGCGCCTTCGCGCCGGTCGGCTGCACCGTGCCCTCCGTCGGAGGGGCGACGTCGCTGGACACCGGCCTCCTCACACCATCGCCGGGACCACCGGTCGTCCTCGACCGGTCCGGTCCACCACCATTGCTCACCTAGCTGAGAACGTCATCCTACCCGCCCCCACTTCCCGGATGGCCCGGCCCGATCCGCCGAAACCGTGCCACCACCGGGGGCAGATACGGATCAAACGGTCAGCAGAGCATGGACCGTACGCGGGGCCAGCCGCTTGCGGCCGTCGAGAAAGCCCAGCTCCATCAGCACCGTGAAGCCGGAGACCGTGCCACCGGCCCGTTCGACCAGGTCCAGCGCCGCGCCGGCCGTCCCGCCGGTGGCCAGTACGTCGTCCACCACCAGCACCCGCTGACCGGCCACGAACGCGTCCTCGTGGACCTCGAGGGTCGCCTCGCCGTACTCCAGGGCGTACGAGGCGGAGTGGGTCTTGCGGGGCAGTTTGCCGGCTTTGCGCACCGGTACGACGCCCTTGCCGGTGGCGTAGGCGATGGCCGCGGCGACCACGAAGCCGCGCGCCTCCACGCCCGCCACCACGTCGAACGAGCCGGCCCCGTGGTACGCCACGATGCCGTCGATCACCTGGCGGAACACCACCCCGTCGGCGAACAGCGGCATCAGGTCCTTGAAGACGATGCCGGGCTTGGGGAAGTCCGGTACGTCCAGCACCCGGCTCGCCACCAGCTCCGCAACCTCGGGACCGCTGTCCCCGCGTACCTCGTCAGTCTGGGTCACGCGGACAGCCTAGACAGGCCGACGGCCCGCCACCGACGCGGTGGCGGGCCGTCCTTAAAACGTCGTGCTCAGCGGCGCTTCTGGCCACCGCTGGGCCGGTTGCCCGCACCCCCGCTACGCGGGTTGTTGCGCTTGGCGGCGGGCCGCACCCCGGGCCGCGGCGTGGAGGAGCCGGCGAGAGCCGGAACCTCCTCGGCCGGGGTCGCACCGGCCGGGCGGTTGCGCTCGCCGCGGGCCACGTCGCCGGAGCGGACCCCGGAACGACGGGCCAGCACCCGGGCGGTGTGGGCCTTGATCCGCGGCTCCTGGTCCTTCAGGGCGGCCAGCGTCGGCGCCGCGAACATGATCGAGGACAGGACGCCGAGACCCATGCCGACGAACAGCACCAGGCCGAGGTCCTTCAGCGAACCCGCGCCCAGCAGGCCGGCCCCGATGAAGAGCAGACCGCCTACCGGCAGCAGCGCCACCAGACCGGTGTTGATGGAACGCATCAGGGTCTGGTTGACCGCGAGGTTGGTCGCCTCGCTGTACGTCTGGGTGCTGCCCGCGGTGATGCCGCGGGTGTTCTCCTGCACCTTGTCGAACACCACGACCACGTCATAGAGCGAGAAGCCGAGAATCGTCAGGAAGCCGATCACCGTGGACGGCGTGACCTCGAAGCCGACCAGCGAATAGACGCCCGCCGTCAGCACGAGGTCGAGCAGCAGTGAGGCGACGGCCGCGACCGCCATCCGCCACTCGAACCGCACGATCAGATAGCCGAGCACCAGCACCAGGAAGATGGCCAGACCCAGGAGCGCCTGCCGGGTCACCTGGGTGCCCCAGGCCGCGGAGACCCGGTTGTCGCTGATGTCCCCGGCCGGCACCTTGAGGTCGGCCACCAGCGCGTTCTTGACGGCGGTCGACTCGTCCTGGGTCAGCGCCTCGGTCCGGACCGTGTAGGTCGCGTCCGGGCCGTTGCCGACCTTCTGCGCGGTGCCGATGTCGGCCGCCTCGGCCACGCCGGCGGTCTCGACCGCGCGGGCGACGGCGCTCTGCGCCTCGGGCTGGCTGCCGACGCTGGCCGGGATCACGAACTGGGTGCCGCCGGCGAACTCGATACCGAGGTGGAAATTCCGGAACACGAAGCTGCCCAGCGCGACGAGAACCAGCGCACCGGCGATCGCGAACCACAGCTTGCGGCGACCGACGATGTTCAGGTTCGCCTCGCCACGGTAGAGGCGGTCGGCAAAACCCTTGCTGGCCATGTCAGGCCTCCTTGACGTCGGTCGGGGCGCGCTTGAGGGCGCGGCCGAGGCCGCTGACCCGCGGCGACATGAACGCCTTGGTGTTGGCGAACATCGTCATGATCGGGTGCCGGAAGAGGAACACCACGACCAGGTCGAGGATCGTGGACAGGCCCAGCGCGAAGGCGAAGCCCTTCACCGCGCCGATCGACACGATGTAGAGCACCACCGCGGCCATGATCGTGATGGTGTTCGCGGAGATGATGGTACGCCGCGCACGGGCCCAGGCCCGGGGGACGGCGCTGCGCGCACTGCGCCCCTCGTGGATCTCGTCCTTGAGTCTCTCGAAGTAGATGACGAACGAGTCCGCCGCCACACCGAGCGAGACGATGAACCCGGCTATGCCGGCCAGGGTGAGCGTGAAGCCCGTGGCCCGGCCCAGCACGACCAGCGCGCCGAAGGTGAGCAGACCCGACAGGATCAGGCTCAGGAAGATGACGGTGCCCAGCAGCCGGTAGTAGAAGAACGAGTAGATCGCGACCAGGCCCATACCGATGGCGGCGGCCAGCAGACCGGCTTCGAGCTGCTGCTTGCCCAGCGTCGCGGAGACCGACTGGGTGGCGGCCGGCTCGAAGGTGACCGGCAGCGCGCCGTACTTGATCTGGTCGGCGAGCTCCTTGGCCGAGGTGGCGTCGAACTGGCCGGTGATCTGCGACTGGCCGGTCAGCACGCCCTGGATCTCGGGGGCGGAGATGACCGTCTTGTCGAGCACCACGGCGACGAGGCAGTGCGTCGCGCCGGTGGACAGCGCCTGCGCGGCGGCCACGCAGGTGTCGTTGGCGGCCGGCTGGAACGCCTCGCGGGTGAGCGCGGTCCACTTGGCCTGGCCCGGGCCGGTGAAGTCCAGGGAGACGACCCACTGGCCCTGCTGCTGGTCGAGCTGCGGGGTGGCGGTGTCGATGTCCGTACCGATGACCTTGGCGACGTCGAGGTACATCTTCGCCCCGCTCTGGCAGGCGACGACCTTCGAGTTGATCGCGTCGATCGCGCCGTTCGGCCGCTTGTCGAGCTGGTTCTCGCAGCCGATCGTCGGGACGTTGAACTGCATCTCCGGCGTCAGCGCGTTGACTTCCTGGGCGCTGAGCGTGCCGAACGCCTTGAACTGCACGCCGGCCGTCGGGTCGGTGGACAGGTCCACCGGGTCGGTCAGCTTCTCGGCCGCGGCCCACGCCTTGGCGCCGACCTTCTTCTCGATGGCCGCGCGCTGCGTCTTGATGTCGGCCGGCACCGGGGCCGGGGCCGCCGCCG
>NZ_JBEZGQ010000499.1:0-6118 GCF_040650095.1 Actinoplanes sp. NPDC048791
TCGATGAGCAGCCAGGCCGCCGGCACCCGCAGCACCTGGCCCAGGTGCAGGTCGCCGTGCACCCGCTGGACCGTGACCTGCTCGCCGGTGAGCTTGCGGAAGCGTTCCTCGATGGCCGGGCCGTACTCGCTCAGCTCGGGCACCGCCGCGGTGGCGCTCGCGAGCCGGGCGATGACCGCGTCCACCGGGAACGGCGCCGGGCCCGCACCCAGCTCGTCGGCGAGTGTCTTGTGCACCGAGGCCACCGCTTCACCGAGGCGGTACGACTCACCGGCGAAGTCGCCGCCCACCTCGTCGGCGCCCATCTCGGCGTCGGCGAACAGGTCGCGGGCGCTGGCGGTGGCCATCGCCCAGCCCTCGGCGGAGTTCAGTGCGTACGCCGTCACCATGCCCAGCGGGCACGGCTCGCCGCCCTCGGTGGTCTCGAACGAGCCGAGCAGCTTGGCCACGTGCGGGTTGCCGGCCCGGCCGAGCACCCGGTTGAGCTCGATGTCGGGGTTGATGCCGCAGTCGACCCGGCGGAAGACCTTGAGGATGGCCTCCTGCTCGAAGATCACGCTGGTGTTGCTCTGCTCGGCGTCGAAGACCCGCGACGCGTGCTCCAGCGGGAAGGTCGCCCCGGGCTCGGAGGAGAACACGATGTCCCCGGCCGTGGCGTCGGAGGAGATCAGCGAGAGCAGGTAGGTCGCCGCGTCCGGGTCGTACAGGCCGTCGTAGCCGGTGCGGTCGCCGTCCGTGCCGATGGTCGCCACGGTGCTGTATTCCGAGATCGGGCCGGAGTCCCAGGCCACCAGCACCTGATAGCGCTCGCTGCTGCCGTCGGTGTACGAGACGTCCAGCAGCACCAGGTCCAGGTCGTCCTTCAACGGCGTGGACGACGCCTGCTTGACGTCGGCGAGGGTGCGGCTGCGACCCGCGTACCAGCGTTGCTGGGGCAGCCATTCGGCGTAGGGCAGCGTCATTGCTTCTCCTCGGACCCGCACAGCTGGAACCAGTAGAACCCGTGTCCCGGCAGGGTCAGCAGGTACGGCAGCTGGCCGATGCGCGGGAAGTTCACGTGCCCGGTCAGCTCGACCGGCGTGTACCCGTTCCAGTGCTGCAGGTTCAGCTCGATGGGCTGGGGGAACCGCGAGAGGTTGTTGACGCAGAGGACCACGTCGTCGCCGTCCTCGCGCAGGAAGGCGAGCACCGACGGGTTGGAGCCGCCGAGCTCACGGAACGTGCCGGTGGCGAACGCCTCGTGGCGGCGGCGGACCGCCAGCATGGTGCGGGTCCAGTTGAGCAGCGACGTCGAGCTGTCCCGCTGGGCCTCCACGTTGACCGACTGGTAGCCGTAGATCGGGTCCTGGTTGGCCGGCAGGTAGAGCCGGCCGGGGTTGGCGGTGGAGAAGCCCGCGTTGCGGTCGGGCGTCCACTGCATCGGGGTGCGGACGCCGTCACGGTCACCGAGCCAGATGTTGTCGCCCATGCCGATCTCGTCGCCGTAGTACAGCACCGGCGAGCCGGGCAGCGACAACAGCAGGGCGGTGAACAGCTCGATCTGGTTGCGGTCGTTCTCCAGCAGCGGGGCGAGCCGCCGGCGGATGCCGACGTTGGCCTTCATCCGCGGGTCCTTGGCGTATTCGGTGAACATGTAGTCGCGCTCTTCGTCGGTGACCATCTCGAGCGTCAGCTCGTCGTGGTTGCGCAGGAAGATGCCCCACTGGGCCATGTCCGGGATGGCCGGCGTCTGGGCCAGGATCTCGGAGATGGGGAAGCGCGACTCGCGGCGCACCGCCATGAAGATGCGCGGCATCAGCGGGAAGTGGAACGCCATGTGGCACTCGTCGCCGCCGGTGTCGGCGTCACCGAAGTACTCGACCACGTCCGCGGGCCACTGGTTGGCCTCGGCGAGCAGCACCCGGCCGGGGAACTCGTCGTCGATGACCTTGCGGCAGTGCTTGAGGAACGCGTGCGTCTCGGGCAGGTTCTCGCAGTTGGTGCCCTCCCGCTCGAACAGGTACGGCACCGCGTCCAGCCGGAAGCCGTCGATGCCGAGGTCCAGCCAGAAGCGCAGGACGTCGATCATCGCTTCCTGCACGGCCGGGTTGTCGTAGTTCAGGTCGGGCTGGTGCGAGAAGAACCGGTGCCAGTAGAACTGCCGGCGCACCGGGTCGAACGTCCAGTTCGACTCCTCGGTGTCGACGAAGATGATCCGGGCGTCGGAGTACGGCTCGCTGGTGTCGCTCCACACGTAGTAGTCGCCGTACGGGCCGTCGGGGTCGCGGCGCGACTCCTGGAACCACGCGTGCGAGTCCGAGGTGTGGTTCATGACCAGGTCGGTGATGACCCGGATGCCGCGCTTGTGGGCCGCGTCGAGCAGGGCCACGAAGTCCTCGACCGTGCCGAACTCCGGCAGCACCCGGTAGAAGTCGCGGATGTCGTAGCCGCCGTCGCGCAGCGGTGAGTCGTAGAACGGCGGCAGCCACAGGCAGTCGACGCCGAGCCACTGCAGGTAGTCCAGGCGCTCGATCAGCCCGCGCAGGTCGCCGGAGCCGTCCGAGCTGGAGTCGTAGAAGGCCCGGACCAGCACCTCGTAGAAGACGGCGCGTTTGAACCAGGTCCGGTCGGCCGGCAATGCGCGGGCATGCCCGAAGTCGTCGGCGGTCGGGTGCTCGACCACACCGTCCTCGACGTGGCTGCCCTCCGCGGGATCGTGCTCGACGTTCTCGTCGAGTTCGCTCGTCAGGTCCATCAGACGTTCACCTACCCCACCCCGCAGGAACTGAATCGCTTGTACTGCCTATCGGCGCGGGTGCACCACGAACACGTGTGCGGGCTCGACGTACGGGTCGATCCGGACCGGGTTGTGCTGTCCCCACTCGTACGTCGCCCCGGTGAGCTGGTCGGTCACGGTGAACTGCTCGTGCCAGTCCAGGCCCAGCGCGGGCATGTCGAGTGTCGTGTTGCCCCACTGCACGTCCGTCGAGTCGAACGAGCAGATCACCAGAACGGTGTTGCCCGACTCCGGATCCCGCTTCGACCAGCACAGCAGAGCGGCGTTGTCGATCTCGTGGAATTCCAGGTTCCGCAGCCAGTGCAGCGCCGGGTTCTCCCGCCGGATCGTGTTCAGCTTGGTGATGTACGGCGCCAGGCTGCGCCCGGCCCGCTCCGCCGCCGCCCAGTCCCGCGGCTTCAGCTCGAACTTCTCGTTGTCGATGTACTCCTCCGCGCCCGGCCGGGCGACGTGCTCGAAGAGCTCCAGCCCTGAGTACATGCCCCAGGACGGCGAGAGCATGCTGGCCAGCACGGTGCGGATCTTGAACATCGGCGGGCCGCCGTGCTGCAGCGACTCGTGCAGGATGTCCGGGGTGTTGGGCCAGAAGTTGGGCCGCATCCAGTCGATCGAGGCCTTGAGCTGGCCCAGGTATTCCCGCATCTCCCAGGCCGTGGTGCGCCAGGTGAAGTACGTGTACGACTGGGTGAAGCCGATCTTGCCGAGCCCGTTCATCATGGCCGGCCGGGTGAACGCCTCGGCCAGGAACAGCACGTCCGGGTCGACGTCCTTGATCTTGGCGATGACCCACTGCCAGAAGTTCAGCGTCTTGGTGTGCGGGTTGTCGACCCGGAAGATCTTGACCCCGTTGGACACCCAGTGCAGGACGACGCGCAGGACCTCCTCGCGCAGTCCCTTGGGGTCGTTGTCGAAGTTCAGCGGGTAGATGTCCTGGTATTTCTTGGGCGGGTTCTCCGCGTACGCGATCGTGCCGTCGGCGCGGGTGGTGAACCACTCCGGGTGCTCCTTGACCCACGGGTGGTCCGGCGCGCACTGCAGCGCCAGGTCCATCGCGACCTCGAGGCCGTGCTCGTGGGCCGTGCCGATGAACGCGCGGAAGTCCTCCAGCGTGCCCAGCTGCGGGTGGATCGCGTCGTGGCCGCCCTCGTCGGAGCCGATCGCCCAGGGCGAGCCCACGTCGATGCCCTCGCGGGCCACCAGCGTGTTGTTGCGGCCCTTGCGGTTGATCCGGCCGATCGGGTGGATCGGGGGCAGGTAGAGCACGTCGAAGCCCATCGCGGCGACGGCCGGGATGCGCTCGGCGGCGGTCGTGAACGTGCCGTGCCTGACCGGGGTCGCGTCGGGGCCGATCTCGGCGCCCTCGGAGCGCGGGAAGAACTCGTACCACGACGAGAACAGCGCGCGCTGGCGGTCGACCCAGATCGCGTACGAGCGGGTGGTGGTCACCAGCTGGCGGACCGGGTGCTGCCAGAGCAGCTCCTCCAGCTCGAGGCCGGGGGAGACCCGGGAGAACAGCGAGCGCTGCGGGTCGCGCAGGGCGGCGGCCGCGTCGCGGACCCGCTCCTCCTCGTCGTGCGGCACGATCTTGGCCGCCAGGTCCAGCAGCTCGGCGCCCTCGGCGAGGTCGTTGGCCAGGTCCTCGAGGCCCTGCCCGGCGCCGATCTTCTTGGTCACGGCGTTGCGCCAGGTCTGGTACGGGTCGTCGAACGCCTCGATGGTGAACGTCCACCGGCCGACCCGGTCCGGCTTGATCACGCCGTGCCACTTGTCCAGGCCGGGCTCGCCCGGGGTGAGCCGGGTGAACGGCTCGGCCTCGCCCTCCGGCCCCTGCCATACCACGTTCACGCCGAGGGCGTGGTGGCCTTCCCGATAGGACACCGCCGAGATGGGGACGAGCTCGCCGACCACCGCTTTCGCGGGGTAGCGGCCACAGGACACCGATGGCGTCACATCTTCGATGGGAAAGCGACCGGTCATGATCTCCACCGTAATCTTCGAGCGCGGGGGCGGGCACGGCGACGGGCGAATTGGGCAGCCGTCAGGACAGGTTTCTCCGCTATGGAGCAACCGCAAACAGCCGCGCACCCGGTGCGTCCAACCTACCGGAGAGCGTTCAGCGCGGCCCGTCGAGGCGCGCCATTGCACCGGCCAGGAAACCGGTCAATTCCGCGCCGTGCCAGACCCGGGCCGGCTCGGCGTCGCGGGCCACGGAACGCGTGAGCCGTTCGACGTCCAGCACCCCCGGCCCGTGGGTCGCCGCGAGCACCACGTTGCCCGCCTTGCGGCCACGCAGCATGCCCGGCGGCGCGATCAGGGCCACGTCGCCGAACGCCGCGCGCAGCGTCGCGGCCTGGATGCGCGAGTAGGACAACGGCGGCACGTCGGTGAGGTTCATCGCCAGCACCCCGGCCGGGCGCAGCAGCCGGGCGGCGGCCGTCGCGAAGCCCACCCCGGCCACGCTCGCCGGCATCGCCGCGCCCTCGAACACGTCGACCACGATCACGTCGTACCCCCGGGCCGGTCCGGCCTCCACGAACTCCCGGGCATCACCCACCACGACCTCGACGGCGGCGGGCCACGGCAAGGACCGGGAGACCAGCGCGAGCAGCAGGCCGTCGCGCTCCACCACCGTCTGCGCGGACCCGGGCCGCGTCGCGGCCACCCAGCGGGGCAGCGTGAGGGCACCGCCGCCGAGATGCAGAACCGTCAACGGTACGGCCGCAGGGGCCGCCAACCGCAGCACCGTGGCCAGCCGGCGCACGTATTCGAAGGCCAGGTAGGTGGGATCGGCCAGATCGACGTACGACTGCGGCACCCCGTCGACCAGCAGCGTCCAGCCCCGCTCCCGGCGGCGGTCGGGCTCCAGCGAGGCGGTGCCGGAGGCCACCCGCGTGAAGCTCGTTGCACGTCGGTTGCCGTGGGTTGCCATCGGGGCGAGGCTACTCAAGCGGGACCGCCTGCCGCCGAGAGGTAGCGTGACGCACCCCGCGACGGGGTGTGCGCCAACTCTTGGGGGCACACATGGCCGGACCGTCCACCGCGCTGTCGCCGGTCATCGCGGCGAGCACGCACTGGCTGGTCCGGGCGTACCCGTCCAGCGGCGCCGACCGGGCCGCGGACACCCTGGCCGAGCTCCAGGCCCGCCAGGCCGTGACGGTCGCCGCGTGGCTGCGCTACCCGACCCCGGTGGACGCCGAACTGGTCGCCATGGCCGGGCCGGGCGGCTCGGCCGTGCTGGACTGGCGGACCGGCAGCGAGCCCGACGACGAGCTGGCCGAGGACGAGGGCTGGCGCACCTGGGTCGACGAGGTCGTGGTCAGCTGGGCCGCCTGCCTGCTCGCC
>NZ_JBEZGQ010000500.1:0-6098 GCF_040650095.1 Actinoplanes sp. NPDC048791
AGTCGCCGATCGGGCCGTCGGTGGGGCTGATCAGCGCCTGGATCATGACCTTGAGGCCGCCGTCGAGCTCGTGGACCTCGTTGCTCCTGGACGCCGCTACGTCCGGACATTCCCCTGACGCCGTCCACCGGCCGGCCGGCGACCGGCCCGGCGCGACCGGCCCGGCTCGGCTCGGCTCGGCCTAGGTGGCCGGGAGGGCGGCGCCCTCGATGAGGTCGGCGACGTAGCGGTCGACCCGCTCGGCCAGGGCGTCGTCCGGGATCATGAACTGCAGGCCGGCCTCGCCCGCTTCGTCGCCGGTGCCCAGGCTGACCACCCGGGCCGGGATGCCCTCGTGCAGTGGCCCCAGGCTTTCGATCCGGACGGCGTCGCCGATGCCCAGGGGGCTGGCCGCGTCCAGGCGGACCCGGATGCCGCCGCGGCTGACGTTGATCAGCTCGGTCGTGTAGGTGTCCCCGGCCCGCTGCACCCGGACGGTGCCGGACATGGTCACCCGGTCGCTCTCCCGGCGTTCGAGCTGCGCGGACAGGCCCGACATCTCCTCGACCCGGCCGATCGTGCGGCCCATCTGGTCGGCCAGCCGGCCCACCACCGTGCCCTGGTCGGCGGCGACCGCGCGCAGCGACGTCGCGGCGTCGCCCACCCCGGCGATACCGGCGACCATCGCGGCGATGGTGTCGGCCATCTGCTGGGTGTCGCGTTCGAGCTCGCTGATCGTCCCGGCGATCTGCTCGGTCGAGACGGACGTGCTGTTGGCCAGCTCCTTGACCTCGTCGGCGACGACGGTGAAGCCCAGGCCCAGCTCGCCGGCCCGGGCGGCCTCGATGGTGGCGTTGAGGGCGAGCAGCCGGGTCTGGCCCGCGATGCCCTTGACCAGGGTGGCGGTCTCGGCGACCCGGCGCAGGCTCTGCTCCAGCGAGGCGATCACGTCCTCGGCCCGCCGGGCGTCGGCCACCACCGCCTCGGTGGCCGCACCGGTCGCCGAGATGCCGCTGTCGATGGTCTCGGCCGCCCGCCGGACGTCGCCGACCTGGTCGGTGACCCGGCGCAGCTCCTCGGCGATGACCGTGGTCGAACCGTCGATGATGTGCTGGGCGCGGTCGCGCAGCCGCAGCTCGGCCTGCCGCTGATGCTGGAAGCTGGTCCGCAGCTGCTCCTCGCGGACGACCTGAGCGCGGGCCAGCTCCTGCTCCTGGGCCAGCATCCGGGACCGGGCGGTGGTCAGGGCCTGACCGATGTCACCGAGCTCGTCCCGGCCGGCCGGGACCGGGCGCGTCTCCAGGTCACCGTCGGCGATCGCCGTGACGCCGCGGACGGCCAGGGCCACGTCGTGCCGGGTGCGCCACAGCACGCCGACGGCGAACCACGCGGCGAGCACGAAGCCGCCGATGGTGACGCAGAGGACGATCAGCCGTTCCCGTTCGAAACCGTCCACCCGGATCTCGAGCAGGTCGTCCAGGACCTCGGCGAGCGGGCCGACCGCGCCGGACATGGCGGTGGCCACCGGGCCCACGTCGGCCGGGCCGGGCCGGCCCAGGTTGTCGGTGAGCTGGTCGGCCAGCTTGGTCATGGCGTCGGCCGCGGCGCCGATCTCGGTCAGCCGGCCGTCGAGCCCGTCCATCGCCGTGCTGGCGGCCGCGGTGCTCACGTCGTACCGCAGGTTGTCGGCCGCGGTGGCCAGCTCCCCGGCCCGGACCGCCTGGGTCGCGATGGCGTTGGTCCCGCCGGTCAGATCGGCGGCGGCGATCTTGGCCGCGCCCAGCAGCGCCTTCGGCAGCTGCACGATCTGGGCATCCATCACGTAGAACGAGTCCAGGTCCGGGTCCAGGATCAGGTTCGAGTTGTTGCCGGCGTCGGTGATCAGCCCGGCCAGCGCCGTGGCCAGCGCGAACCGCTGGATCGGGCTGGGCCCCAGCCGCCCCGGCACGGCCCGTACGGAGTCGTCGAGCCGCAGCTCGGGATGGGCGGCCACGGCGGCCCGGACCCCGGCCAGGTCGGGTTCCTTGGCGGCGACCGTGTTCGCCAGCGCCAGCAGAGCCGGCCGGACCACCTCGAGGCCCTGCCGTTCGGCCTCGCTGAAGGCGATCTGCGCCCGGGCCTCGCGGACATAGGCGGACGTGGCCACGATCCCGGGGATCATCAGCACCAGGATGAGGGCGGCCAGGCGGGTGCTGGTGCGCATCCGGTCCGCGATGGGCAGGACCGGGCGCAGCAGCGCCGGGGCGGCGGATTCGCTCTGCGTCACCGGCTAGCGCCGATCCCGGTACGCCGCGTGCTCGGCCCCCACCGTCATCCGCATGCCCCGATTCCACCACGCGAAAGCCTCATGATCGGGCGAAACGGCGCAGTGGGCGAGACCGAGTTCGCTGCCGCGGAAACCCGCCTGACGTGATCGGCCCTGCATTCTGCATCCGTCGGGTTCATCCGCGAGCCGCCCGGGTACGCCTCCATGATTCGTTCTGTGAGAGGGGTTCACTCGTGCCGGCAATGACGCACGACATCGAAGACCTGCGCCTGCACAGCCGCATGTACGACGCCGTCATCGACGAGATCGAGGGGCGCCGGATCCGGATCGGCCAGGACTGGCTGGTCGACTGGGCGTCCTGCAACTATCTGGGCCTGGACCTCGACGAGGAGGTCATCGGCGCGGTCGAGCCGCAGCTGCGCAAGTGGGGCACGCATCCGAGCTGGTCACGCATGCTCGGCAGCCCGCGGCTCTATCCGCAGCTTGAAGAGCGCCTGAGCGACCTGCTCGGCGCCGAGGACGTCCTGCTGCTGCCGACCATCTCCCAGATCCATCTCGGGGTCATCCCGGCGCTGGCCCAGCAGGGCACGCTGATCATGGAGAGCCGGGCGCACAAGACCATCTACGACGGCTGTGTCTTCGCGCGGGGACAGGGCGCCACGCTGCACCGCTTCCGCAGCGGCGACACCGACGAGCTCGCCCGCCTGCTCCGGGCGGCCACCGCCCGGCCGGTGATGGTCTGCATGGACGGCGTCAACAGCATGACCGGCGACATCCCGGACCTGAAGACGTACGCGCGGCTGTGCCGGGAGAACGGTGCGGTGCTGTACGTCGACGATGCGCACGGCATGGGCGTGATCGGTGAGCGCAGTCCCGTCGAGCAGTCCCCGTACGGGCTCCGGGGCAACGCCATCGTCAAGCACAGCGGCGAGACGTACGACGACATCATCCTGGTCGGCGGCTTCTCCAAGGCCTACTCGTCGCTGCTGGCGTACCTGGCGTTGCCGACGGCGGTGAAGGACCGGCTGAAGGTCGCCGCGCCGACGTACCTGTATTCGGGCCCGTCCCCGGTGGCGTCGCTGGCCACGGTCATGGCCGGCCTGGACGTCAACGACAAGCGCGGTGACGAGCTGCGCACGCACCTCTACAAGCTGACCATGAAGCTGCTCTCGCACGTCCGGGGCCTGGGCGTGCACACCCTGAACCGGGACGACACCCCGGTCGTGGAGATCCCGATCTCGCCCGAGCACGACCTGATCGCCGTCTCCGAGCGGCTGTGGCGGGCCGGACAGTACGTGACGCTGGCGCCGTACCCGGGGGTGCCCCGCGACGAGATCGGCTTCCGTGTCCAGCTGACCGCGGCGCACACCGAGGCCCAGGTCGACGCCCTCAACGACGTACTGACCGAGCTGGCCGGGGACGGGGCTCTGCGGGCTGCCGTCCCTCAGCCGCGCCGGCCGGTCGACTGAGCGCTAGACGCGGGTGGCCAGCACCTCGACGTACGCGGACGGGACCTTGGTCGTGCCGTCCGTGGCCACGTCGTACCGGGTGATCAGGTCGATCAGGTCGGCGTGCAGCAGCTTGCCGTCCTCGCCGAGCGCCTCGAAGGCCTTCAGCGTCGGCCCGTAGTGCGCCCGGAAGTAGTCGGCGAAGTCCTCCGGGGATCCGAACCGGAAGACGAACTCGCGCCGGGTCACCCGCAGGTCGGTGACCCGGTCGCCGAAGAGCTCCCGCAGCCGCGGCTCGTTGCCCCATTCGACGGGCGCGCGCACGCCGGGCGGCGGCGGGACGCGGCGGCCGACGGTGCGGAAGAGCTCGCCGATGAAGCCGTCCGGCGTCCAGTTGGCCAGGGCGATCGTGCCGCCCGGCCGGCACACCCGGGTCAGTTCGGCGGCGGCGCGTTCCTGGTCGGGGGCGAACATGACGCCGACGACGGACAGGACCGCGTCGAACTCGCCGTCGCGGCCGGGCAGGGCCTCGGCGTCGCCCTCGACGAAGCTGACCGGGAGGTGCTCGGCGTCGGCCCGGGCCCGGCCGCGGTCCAGGAGTTCGGGTACGTAGTCGACGCCCGTCACCGTGCACAGGCACCGGGCCGCCGCGATGGCCGCGTTGCCCGTACCGGTGGCCACGTCGACGACCCGCGACCCGGCGGACAGGTCCGCCGCCTGCACGAGCGCCTCGGAGATGGGTTGGATCAGGGCCGCGACCGCGCCGTAGTCGCCGCTGGCCCAGGTCTTCTGCTGGCGTGCCTTGATGCCGTCAAGGGCAAGTGAACTCGTCATGCGGCTGACGCTAGGAGCGGCGGGCCGGGGCTCGCGTGGGGAGTTCTCCCCATGTTGGCGTCAGCGGGGCGCGAGCAGGCCGAGGCGGCGGGCGGCCGCGGCGGCCTGGCCTCGCGACGGTACGCCGAGCTTGCCGAGCACCGCCGACACGTGATGGTCGACGGTCTTCGCCGACAACGTCAGCCGCGCGGCGATGTCGGCGTTGCTCAGCCCTTCCGCGAGCAACGTCAGCACCTCCCGCTGCCGGGCCGTCAATCCGGTCGGATGGGCGGCCGTCGCCGGACGTGGCCCGCGCGGCACCTTGGCCCCCTTGTCCCGCAGCTCGGCGCGCAGCCGCCTGGCCGTGCCCACCGCACCGAGACCGTCCACAATGCGCAGTGCCTCCGCGATCGCTTCCTCGTCACCGCAGCTCAGCGCCTCGGCCCGGGCGTACGCGCAACCCCGCCGCGCCCATTCCGCGGCGGCACCGCGCCAGTCCCCCTCGATCAGCAACCTGTACGGCGGCGCGATCAGCCCGGTGACCGGGATCGGCTCCCCGGCCCGCCACTGCCAGTAGGCGAGTTGTCCCGCGAACCAGGCATGCCCGACCCGCACTGCCACCTCGTACCCGCGACGCGCCTCGGCAGCCGAGCGGGCCGGGTCCCCGGTGATCCAGTAGTACTCGGCCAGCCCGGTCGAGACCGGCCCGACGAACTGCACCTCGTCCGCCTCGTACGCCGGCCCCTCGGCCTTGAGCAGGATGTCCACGGCGTCCGGGTCGCCGCGGCGGGCCCGCAGCTTGCCGAGCGCGACCTGCGCGGTGCTGCGGGAGGGCCCGGGACGCTCCGGACCGGACATGGCCGTCTCGGCGTCGGTCTGAGCTCCGGCCCAGTCGCCGCGGGCCAGCAGCATCGCGGCCCGGTAGCCGAGCAGGTGGCGCACGTAGCCGTCCAGGTCGCGGGCCTCGGCGAAGTCCAGCACCCGTTCCAGCACGTCCTCGGCGATGTCGAAGTCGCACCACTCGACCGCCTGGCAGGCCTTGTTGGCCAGGGCCCGGGTGGCGTGGTCGTCGAGCCCGGCCGCGGCGGCGAGCGCGTAGGCCCGTTCCAGCTCCGCGAAGCCCTGCACCGGGTCGCGTTCCATCCGGGTCGAACCCACGTTGACCAGGGCGTGCACCTCGGTGTCGAGGTCGCCGAAGTGCCGGGCCAGGTCGATGGCGCGTTCGCCCCACTCGATGGCGGTGGCCTCGCCGGCCAGCATGTGCAACTGCGACAGGTTGCTGTAGGCCATCGCGAGCTGCGGTCCGGGCGCGATCGACTCGAGCACCTCCACCGCCCGGACGCCGGCCTGCCGGGCCTGCCGGGTGTACCCCCGCCACCAGCTGAGCCGGGACACCCAGCGCAGGTTCTCGCCGATCCGTACGGTGTCACCGGCCTGCTCGCGCAACGTCAGCGCCTGCCGCCGGGCCTCCAGCGCCTCCACGATCTGCCCGGCCAGATAGGCGACGGTCGCGTACGCCTCCAGCAGCTCGGCCCGTTCCGCCGCCGGCGCGCCGGCCGCGTGCCGCAACGCCAGCTCGTAGTGGGCCGCGG
>NZ_JBEZGQ010000501.1:0-6080 GCF_040650095.1 Actinoplanes sp. NPDC048791
GTGCGCCGGCCCTTTCCGGCCGGCGCACCCCCTGTGATGCCTTGCTGGTTGATCAGGCGGTGAAGGTCACCTTGCGCCGCCGGGCGATGAAGAAGAACACGCCGCCCGCGACGAGCAGCAGGACCGCGACACCCGCGATGCCGCCGGCCACCGGGCCGGTGACGGGCAGGCCGGGCTCGTCGGTGTCGTCGCCGCCACCGTTGCCGCCGCCGGCGCCGCCGCCGTTGTCACAGTCGACCTCGCCGAGCGTGGCCTTGATCGGCTCCACGCCCAGGTCGGGGAACTCGACCGTGGCGTACGTGTCGTCGCCGCGCTTGAAGGTGATCTTCTCGGTCTTGCCGGCCGCCACGGTGACGTCCTTGACGTCGTTGCCGTACGTGACCCGCGCGGTCGCCGGCTGGACGCCCTCGGGGTTCTCGACGGTGATCGTGACGGTCTTGCAGTCGTTCTCGACGACGACGCTCGGCAGCTCGCAGTCGGCCGGCGGCGTCCAGTCGTAGACGACGTCCTTCATGTCCGGGGCCGAGACCGTGATCGAGCCGGAGCCGGCCGGGACCACGACGGTCTCGCCCTTGCCCTTGGTCACGGTGACCTTCTTGGTGAACTCGCCCGCCTTGACCGTGAACTCGATCGGGTACTTGTCGGTCAGGCCGTCGTTGCTCAGGTTGATCGCCACGGTGCCGTCACACTGCGACAGCGGCTCGACCGCGGGGGTCTGGCAGCCCTTGGAGCCGCCGTTGAACCAGCCCTGCGGGCCCTTCGAGCGGGCGCCGAGGCCGTTGCTGCTGCCCAGCTTGAGGTTGTCGTAGCGCTTACCACCCTCGGTGATCTCACCGATGATGTCGTCCTCGCCGCCGAAGAACAGGTCGACCTGGGTGTTGCACTTCGGCACGTCGACGTTCAGGTCGACCGAGCGCTTCTCGTTGGTGATCGTGCCCGTGTCGGAGTCGAACTTGTACTGCGGCACCGAGAACTGCGGCTTGGGCGCGAAGTAGGAGACCAGCGTGACCGGCTCGCCCTCGCAGAGGGTGATGCCGTCGTCGAGGGAGACGGTCGCGGTCGAGCCGTCCTCCTTGACGCCGAAGGTGTGGTGGAAGCTGGCCTTGTCCGCGGTGACGCAGGGGGCCTCGTCCTTCACGCACGGCTCGGTCAGCTTGACCGAGCCCTTCTTGACCTCGTTCTCGTAACCGTCGTTGGACCAGCGCGACTTGAAGGAGACGGTGGCCTCCTTGGTCGCGTCGCCGGTCACCTGCTGGGTCACGACCAGCTCGCCGTCTTTGCCGTGGCTCTTGGCCGGGATGACCGTGCCGTTCTGCAGCCCCTCGACAGCGGTGGGCGTCGTGCTGAGCTCGCCGACCGTGGCGTTGGCGGGCCAGTCGTTGGTGAGGGTCCAGGTGACGATCCGGGTGCCGGTAGCGGTGTCGCACTTCGCGACACCGTTGATGCCGGTGTCGTGGGCGCTGGCGGGGGACGCGGCGACCGTGAGTCCGGTCAGGCCGAGGACGGCACCGGCGAGGACGGTCGCGGCGCGCCGGAGCGGGGAGTTCAACTTCACGCGTACTCCATGTGACGGCGGAACGAGGGGCACGACACAGGGAGACAGCGCGCCACCGCCGGGGACAGCGGGGCTTGCGACAGCGCCTCCCCGCGCCGTCGAACCGACAGCGTTTCGTCGGTGATGCGGCCTGACGATAGCCACTGGACGGTTCCTGGGAAACAGCTCAGGACGGCTTAAGACTGTTGAGGCCCAGCCGAGACAAACGATCTACTCAGCGGCACTTCATCAATGCGGTAAGTGTTGATCAATGGGGACTTTCTGTCGCAAGTGGACAGCGAAAGGGCGCGCCGACCGTGACGGTCGACGCGCCCTTCGTTGGCGCTACTGGCTGGCGGATCAGGCGGTGAACTTCACCTTGCGACGGCGGGCCATGAAGAACAGGCCGGCACCGACGGCCAGGAGGGCACCCGCGCCACCCGCGATGCTGCCCGCGGCGGCACCGGTCAGCGGCAGGCCACCACCGCTGCCGCTGTTGTCACAGTCCTCGGGCTGCTCGTACTCGACCGGGATGGTCTCCGAGAAGGCCTTGCCGTCGACCGTGGCCGAGATGGTCAGGTCGATCTTGAAGCCCGTCGTGGCGCTGAAGGTCTCGGTCTTCTTCTCGCCCGGCTTGATGACCAGCGTGCGGGTCTCACCCTTGCTGGTCTTGAACTTGAGGGTGAACTCGATGCCGTCGGCCGGGTTGTCCAGGCCGATCGTCATGGTGTCGCAGTCGGCCTCGAAGATCGGCTCGGGCTCGCCCGGCAGGTCCGACGGGATGACCGGCGGGGTCGAGGGCTCCTCGGTCGGGGTCGACGGCTCCTCGGTGGGGGTCGACGGCTCCTCGGTCGGGGTCTTCTCGCACTTGCCCTCGAAGGTGACCGTGCCGGTCTCCGACGCGTTACCGGTCGTCCACACGGCCTTGACGGTCAGCGAGGAGCTGCTCTCACTGCCCGGCACGCGCTGCACGCCGGTCAGCGGCTTGTTGTTCTCCAGGTCCTTGCCGTTGACCTTCAGGTCCTGGTTGTCGATCGTGGTGCCCGCGGGCGTGAGGGTGACCTCGGTCCACTTGTAGGTCGGAGCGTTACCGACCGCCTGGACCTTCCAGTCCACGACCCACTCGCCGGCGACCTTGTCGCAGCTGGACTCGCCCTTGACGATGTTGTGGTGGGCGCTGGCCGGGCCGGCGAGCGCGAACGCGCCGCTCAGGCCGATGAGCGCGCCGGCGGCCAGAACCGCGGTGCGGCGCA
Source organism: Actinoplanes sp. NPDC048791 (assembly GCF_040650095.1). Classification (NCBI taxonomy): domain Bacteria; kingdom Bacillati; phylum Actinomycetota; class Actinomycetes; order Micromonosporales; family Micromonosporaceae; genus Actinoplanes; species Actinoplanes sp. NPDC048791. Next base: position 2,788 of record NZ_JBEZGQ010000501.1, read on the forward strand.
GGGGGGACTTCAGATTCACGCCTACTCCTGTACAGAGATCGAGGGGTACGGCGCGGGAAAGCAAGGGCGGCAATCGCCAGGCAATGGGTGCGGCGAGAGCCAGCGACGACGCCTCCCCGCATCGTCGAGCCGACAGCGTTTCGTCGGCGGCCGACCGACCATAGCCAAGTCGGCGAATCTGAGTAACACCGAAAGCGCAGCTAACCGGGTTGATATCTATTCGAGATCTTCGTTGAGCCGTCAGCTGTCGCATCGATGCGGTACGTGAGCACGGGACCGGTACCGATGGGTAAAAGTTCACTCCGGAGTGGCCGGTCACCGGTGGTGGCGTAGCGTCAGATCGTGCTATCTGCAGACCCTCGCGAGGCCGTATGACCAGGATCATCGCCGGTGCACACGGTGGCCGCCGGCTGGCCGCGCCGGTCGGCGCGCAGACCCGGCCCACCGCCGATCGGGTGCGGGAGGCCTACTTCAGCGCCCTCGGCACCATGACGGACCTGGCCGGCGCCCGGTTCGCCGACCTTTACGCCGGTTCGGGAGCGGTCGGCCTGGAGGCCCTGTCCCGGGGTGCGTCCTACGCCCTGCTCGTCGAGGCCGACGCCAAGGCGTCGCGGGCCATCCGCGACAACATCGTCACGCTCCGCGTCGGCAGCGCCGCCCGGTTGATCACCGGCAAGGTCGGCCAGGTGCTCGCCGGCCCGCCCGAGGGCGGTCCGTTCGACGTCGTCTTCGCCGATCCCCCGTACGCGGTGAGCGACGACGAGGTGGCCGAGGTGCAGCAGGCGCTGGTCGAACACGGCTGGCTCGCGGACGACGCCGTGGTGACCTTCGAGCGCTCCAGCCGTACGGCGGTCCGGGGTGAGCCGTTGAGCTGGGTGGACGGCATCACCGAGGAACGCAGCCGGCGCTACGGCGAGACCACTCTTTGGTACGGTCGCCGATCATGAGACGCGCGGTCTGTCCCGGGTCCTTCGATCCGGTCACCAACGGCCACCTCGACATCATCGGACGGGCCAGCCGGCTCTTCGACGAGGTCATCGTGGGCGTCCTGATCAACCACTCGAAGACCGGGCTGTTCGCCGTCGAGGAACGCATCGGCATGCTGCGGCAGGCCACGGCCGCGTACGACAACGTACGGGTCGAGTCCTTCCACGGTCTGCTGGTCGACTTCTGCAAGGCCCAGGGCGCGGCGGTGGTCATCAAGGGCCTGCGCGCGGTCAGCGACTTCGACTACGAGTTGCAGATGGCGCAGATGAACATCGGTCTCTCCGGCGTGGAGACGTTGTTCATGCCGACCAATCCGCTGTACTCGTTCCTGTCCTCCAGTCTGGTCAAGGACGTGGTCAAGTGGGGTGGGGACGCCTCGTCCTACGTCCCGGACTTCGTCGGCGAGCGGCTCGTGACCAGACTGCGGCAAAACTGACGGCGTGCCCTTCGCGGATGCATCATCGGGTACGGCAGTAACGTGATCGCACCCACTCAGCGTGAGTGTGAGATGACAGGAGTGAGGCGCCGGTGGATCCGCTCGACCGCATCGACGAGATCATCTCCATGGTGGAGGCGGCACGCTCGGTGCCGATGTCCCGGACCAACTTCATGTTCGACCGCGGCGAGATGATCGCGCTGCTGGAAGAGCTGCGCGCTGAGCTGCCGAGCGACCTGCGCCGGGCGGTGGCGCTGCTCGAGGAACGCGACAAGATCATCGACGCGGGCAAGCGGGAAGCGGACCGGATCATCGGCGAGGGTGAGACCGAGCACGCCCGGCTGGTCTCGGTCAACGAGATCACCGTGTCGGCCGAGCACGAGGGTGCCCGGATCGTCGCGGAGGCCCGGTCCGAGGCGCAGCGGCTGCGCGAGGAGGTCGACGACTACGTCGACACCGCGCTGGCCAACTTCGAACAGTTCCTGACCAGGGCGTTGTCGTCGATAGAGCGGGGCCGCGACAAGATGCACGCGCTCCGCGAGATCGGCACCTTCCAGGGTGAGGAGAACGAGCGGCCGCTGCCGTTCTGAGCCGGCCCGGGCCCGCCGACCCGATTCGACGCTGGGCCCGCTGCTCAGGTAACCTTTCCTGTCGGCCTACCCACAGGCTGAGGAATCATGATGCCCAAGCACACGCAGAACCACCTCGATCCCAGGCAGCCGCTGGTCGTCGACACGACGAAGCTCCCGCGCCAGCCCGGGGCGACGCGCGCCCTGAAACGGGTGGTGCCGGCACCGCCGGACCTCGGTGTGGAACTGATCTCGGTGCCCACGGGTTCCGACCTCGAGCTCGATCTGAGCATGACGTCGGTCTCCGAGGGCGTCTACGTCAGCGGCAACGTCCGTGGCTCGCTCTCCGGCGAGTGCGGTCGCTGCCTCAACGACATCTCGGAGCCGTTCGACGTCCACATCGCGGAGCTGTACGCCTACGCGGACAGCACCACGGAGGAGACGACGGACGAGGACGAGGTGGGCCGGATGCACGGCGACCTGCTCGACCTGGAGCCGGCGGTACGGGACGCGGTGGTGCTCACGCTGCCGACCAACCCGGTCTGCCGGCCGGACTGCCCGGGGTTGTGCCCGGAGTGCGGGGTGCATCTCGACGACGTCCCGGCTGACCACAGCCATGACGAGGTCGATCCCCGCTGGGCCGCCCTGCGCGACCTGCCGACGGTGGCGTCACCGCAAGACCCGAAGAACTGAAGATCCTGAACTGAGCAAGACCCCGAAGATCTGATCGAGGAGTAGGTACCGTGGCCGTCCCCAAGCGCAAGATGTCGCGCAGCAACACCCGGTCCCGCCGGGCGAACTGGAAAGCGACCGCGGTCCAGACCGTGGCGTGCCCCCAGTGCAAGTCGCCGCACCTGCCGCACACTGCGTGCGGGGTCTGCGGCACCTACAACGGCCGTCAGGTCCTCGAGGTCTGAGCACCACGGAGTGACTAGCCCGACTTCCGGGCGGGTCGCACCTGAGCGGCGAACGTCCGGTGCTCAGGCTCCGGGACAGTCGGGCCGGGTCATCTCGGTCACGACTGCACCGGAGCCGGGCACCGCGCGGATCGCCGTCGACCTCCTCGGCGGGGACCATGCTCCCGCCGTCGTGGTTGACGGCGCTCTGCGCGCCTGCCAGGCCGATCCGTCCCTCCAGCTGCTTCTCGTCGGCCCCCCTGAGGCTGCCGACGCCCTTCGGCGTGCCCTGGCCCCGGCCGACCGCGACCGGGTGACCAGCATCACCGCCCCGGCCGGCCCAGCCGACCAGGAGGCTGCCGCCCGCCGCACCGGCCCGGCCGACCACGAAGCGGCCGCTGGCCG
>NZ_JBEZGQ010000502.1:0-6077 GCF_040650095.1 Actinoplanes sp. NPDC048791
CGGTGATGATGGCGATCCGGCGGCGACCGGTCGAGCGCAGGTATTCGGTCATCTGCCGGGCACCGTCACGGTCGTCGGAGGCCACGTAGGTGTCGTCGCGTTCCTGGCCCAGCGGCCGGCCGCAGACCACGAACGGCAGCCCGCGCTCCTTGAGCTCGGCGATCAGCGGGCTGCCCAGGTGGTTGGAGACCAGCAACGCGCCGTCGACGTGCCCGGCGGTGACCCAGCGGCCGATCCGCTGGCGGTCCTCGCCGGTGGCGGCCACGGTCAGCAGCAGGGTGATGTCGTGCTCGGCCAGGACCTGGGTGCAGCCGCGCAGCAGGTTGTTGAAATTGGGGTCCTCGAAGAGCTTGTCCTGCGGCTCGGAGAGGATGAAGGCGACCGAGCCCGAGCGCTGGGTGACCAGGCTGCGCGCGTGCTGATTCACCACGTACCCGGTTTTGCTGATCGCGCGCTCGACCGCCGCCAGGGCCTGCCGGCTGACGTTGTGACCGCCGTTGAGGACCCGGGAGACCGTGCCGCGGGAGACGCCGGCCACCGCCGCGACGTCGTCCATCGTCGGGCGGGAGCGGAGTCGGCTGGGCTCGGTCACGGTCACATTCTCCCGCCCGCCCGCACCACCGCGCAGCCGGGTTGCCTGGTCATCAGCCTTTCACCGACCCGGAGACCAGATCCAGGCGCCAGTAGCGTTGCAGCAGCAGGAAGAGCGCGATCAGCGGCACGATGGAGATCAATACCCCGATGATCACGACGCTGTAGAGGGCGGGCACGGTCTGACCCTGGTTCAGCAATGTGAACAGGCCGACGGTCACCGGGAACTTGTCGTCGTCGGAGAGCATCACGAACGGCAGCAGGAAGTTGTTCCAGATGGCCACGAACTGGAACAGGAAGACCGTGACCAGCCCGGGCAGCATCATCGGCAGGGCCACCCGGCCGAAGATCCGGCCCTCGGACGCCCCGTCGGTGCGGGCGGCCTCGAGCACGGTGTCCGGCACGGCCGCGGCGGCATAGATCCGGGCCAGATAGATCCCGTACGGGCTGAGGATGTTCGGCAGCAGCACCGCCCAGTACGTGTCGGTCATCCCCACCTTGGCCAGCAGCAGGTACTGCGGGATGGCCAGCGTGACCCCGGGCACCAGCACCCCGGCCAGCAGCACGTTGAAGATGACGCCGCGCCCGGGGAACCGGTACTTGGCCAGCGTGTAACCGGACAGCCCGGACACGGACGCCGACAGCAGACCGCCGGCCCCGGCGTACAGCAGGGAGTTGAGCATCCACTTCCAGTAGACACCGCCTTCGGAGAGGTCGCCGAGGTTGGTGAGGAAGTCCCCGCCCGGGGCGAACGTGAAGGTGGTGAACAGCGACGACCCGCTCTTGGTCGACGCGGCGACCACCCAGGCCACCGGCAGCAGGCAGTAGACCGCCCCGATCAGCAGCACGGCGGTCGGCAACCAGGCGGTGCGCCGCCGGGACCGCCGGCGCGGCGCCGCCGGATCCCGGTCGTCCCGCACCGGTACGGAGGTGGCGAGCGCTGTCATCGCTCCTCGCTTCCGAACGCCTGCCGCTGGACCAGCCGCAGGAAGCCGAACGAGACCACGAGCGTGATCCCGGCGATCAGCACCGAGCTGGCGGCGGCCGAGTAGATGTCGTTCTGCGCGAACGCGTCGCGGTAGATCTTCATGAGCGGGGTCCACGTCGAGGAGATGGAGTTGGTCAGCGAGCGCACGGTCAGCGGCTCGGTGAAGACCTGCAGGGTGGCGATCAGCGAGAAGACCGTGGTCATGATCAGCGAGGGCATCAGCAGCGGGATCTTGATCCGGACGGCGAGCTGGAACTCGGTGCAGCCGTCGAGGCGGGCGGACTCGTAGATCTCCGAGGGGATGGCCCGCAGCGAGGTGAACAGCACGATCATGTTGAAGCCGACGCCGCCCCAGACCGCGATGTTGACGATGGCGAAGAACACCGAGCCGCCGGTGAGCGGGTCCGGCTCGGGCAGCCCCAGCCGCACGGCCAGGTCGGTGAACGGGCTGACCGCCGGCAGGTAGAGAAAGCCCCAGAGCATGCTGGCGATCAGGCCCGGGACGGCGTACGGCAGGAAGATCGCCAGGCGCGAGAAGCGCGCCAGCCGGACCCCCGGCCGGTCCAGCAGCAGCGCGAAGAGCAGGGCCAGGCCCAGCATGACGGGCAGCAGGGTCAGGCCGTAGGCCAGCACCCGGCCCGCGCTGCCCCACAGCTCGGAGTCCGACAGCGCGGTGCGGTAGTTCTCCAGCCCGGCGAAGATCTCGGTGCGCGCGTTGCGGCCCAGGCCCAGGCCGCTGACCTTGACCTTGCGCAGGCTCAGGTAGACGGCGTAGCCGATCGGCAGGAGCAGGAAGAGGACGAAGAGCACGATGGCCGGGGCGAGGAAGAGGTACGGCACCCCGCGGGATGCCGCGCCTCGCCGCCGCCGGCCGGTGACGGCCGTTGACATGACGGGTCCTCTCAGCTCGCGACCTTGAAGCCGTTCTTCTGCATGTCGGCCACGGTGGCCGTCTGCATGGTGTCGACGGCCCCGGCGAACGGTGTCTTACCGGTGATCGCCTTGCCGAAGGCGTCCTTGTACGTGTCGTAGGCGACGTTGACGTTCGGTCCCCAGACGAAGCCGGACGCGGTCTCGGCGATGGCCTTGGCCGAGGTGTAGAAGTCCTTCTGGTTGGCGAAGAAGGCGGGCGGCTCCTGCAGCAGCGGGCTGGACTGCGCGTCGCGGGCGGCCGGGTAGATGGCGCTCTCCTTGATGAGCAGCTCGGTGGCGGCCGGGTCGGCGTTCATCCAGGCGGCGAACTTCACCGCGGCGGCCTTGTTCTTGCTGGCCGCCGTGATGCCGGTGGAGGAGCCACCCCAGCTGCCGGTCTTGTTCTCGCCGGCGCTCCACTGCGGCATCGGGGCCATCGCCCACTTGCCCTTGGTGGCGGGCGCGTTGCCGGCCAGCACGCCGGGGGCCCAGATCGCGCTCGGCCAGGCGATCAGGGTGCCGTCGTTGAGCGCCTTGTTCCAGGCCGGGGTGTACATCGGCTGCTTGTCGATGGCGCCCTCGGCGACCAGGCCACCCCAGTAGTCGGCGACCTTTTTGGTGGCCGCGTCGTTGACGCTGACCTTCCAGGTCTCGCCGTCGATGCCCCACCACGAGGCGCCGGCCTGCTGGGCCAGGCCGGTGAACCAGCCCGGGTCGTTGGCCGAGAAGGTGGTCAGGTACTTCTTCGGGGCCTTCTGCCGGACGGTACGGGCGGTCTGCGCGAACTCGTCCCAGGTCTTCGGCACGGTCAGGCCGAGCTTGGAGAACTCGTCGGCCCGGTAGTAGAACATCATCGGGCCGGAGTCCTGCGGGATCGCGTACACCGCGTCGGTGCCCAGGGTGACCTGCTGCCAGACGCCCTCGGCGAACTTGTCCTTGACCGGCGCCGCCTCCTGGGCGATGTCGGCCAGCACGTCGTTGCTGACCAGCGTGGGCAGCGACTGGTACTCCACCTGGGCCAGGTCCGGCGGGTTGCCCGCCTTGGCCGCGGTCAGCAGCTTGGTGACGATGTCGCCGCCGCCGGCCTGCTTGCTCAGCGTCACGTGGATGTCGGGGTTGGCGGCGTTCCAGGCGTCGACGGTCTTGTCGATGTTCGGCGCCCAGGCCCAGAACGAGAGCTCGACCTTGCCGCCGGGCTGCGCGCTCTGGTCGGCGTCACCGGAATCGCTGGTGCAGGCGGCGCTCAGGCCGGCGGCGAGCACCACTGCGAGCAGGGCGCCGAACTTCTTCCTCATCATCGTGCCTTTCCGGGGATGGTGGCTGTGAGCGCTCACAGCCTTAACCCACCAACGCACAGTGTCAAGAGTTGCAGATGCGTTAACTGTGCAGGTGGAAGCTGTGCAATTATGCCTGTGCACGTTGGGAGCGCTCACAGATCGGAGCCGTACATGCCGCTCGTCCCGGGGATGGACCGGATCGCCTACGGCGGGGACTACAACCCCGAGCAGTGGCCGGAAGAGGTCTGGAGCGCCGACGTGGCGCTGATGCGCGAGGCCGGCGTCAACCTGGTCAGCCTCGGGATCTTCGCCTGGGCGATGCTGGAGCCGGCCCCCGGCGAGTACGAGTTCGGCTGGCTCGACCGCAGCCTCGAGCTGCTGCACGACGCCGGCATCGCGGTCGACCTGGCCACCCCGACGGCCGCCCCGCCGCCGTGGTTCCTGCACCGGCACCCCGACGCCGCCCCGATCACCCGCGAGGGCACGCGGCTGGGCGGTGGCGCCCGGCAGTCGTTCTGCCCGAGCTCACCGGCCTACGCCGCGGCGTCGGCCGGGATCACCGAGCAGCTCGCCCGCCGCTACGCCGGCCACCCCGCGGTGGTGCTGTGGCACGCCCACAACGAGTACGGCGGCGCCAACCCGTTCTGCTACTGCCCCACCTCGGCCGCGGCCTTCCGCAACTGGCTGCGCGACCGCTACGGCGACCTGGGCAAGCTCAACGACGCCTGGGGCACCACGTTCTGGAGCCAGCGCTTCGGTGACTGGGCCGAGGTCGAGCCGCCGATCGTCGCGCCGACCACCGTCAACCCGGCGCAGGAGCTGGACTTCTTCCGGTTCAGCTCGGACGCGCACCTGGCCAACTTCCGGCGCGAGCGCGACATCCTGCACCGCCTCGCCCCGGGCATCCCGGTCACCACCAACTTCATGCTGGCCAACTGCAAGAACATCGACTACTGGAAGTGGGGCACCGAGGTCGACGTGGTCGCCAACGACCACTACCTGCAGGCCGAACGGGCCGACAACCACATCGAGCTGGCCATGTGCGCCGACCTCACCCGCTCGGTGGCCCACGGGCGGTCCTGGCTGCTGATGGAACACTCCACCAACGCGGTCAACTGGCAGCCCCGCAACCTGACCAAGGCACCGGGTGAGCTGGGCCGCAACAGCATGCAGCACCTGGCCCGCGGCGCCGACGGCATCCTGTTCTTCCAGTGGCGCGCCTCGCGGTTCGGCGCGGAGAAGTTCCACTCGGCGATGCTGCCGCACGGCGGCACCGGCACCCGGACGTGGCGTGAGGTGGTGGCGCTGGGCGCGGCGCTGGGCGAGCTGGCCGAGCTGCGCGACAGCCGGATCACCGCCGAGGTGGCGCTGCTGTGGGACTGGGAGTCGTGGTGGGGGCTCGAGCTGCCCTGGCGCCCGTCGCAGGAGCTGAGCTTCCGCGAACGGCAGGAGGCGTTCTACGAGCCGTTGTGGCGGGCGCACCGGACGGTCGACTTCGCACATCCGGAGGGCGCGCTGGAGGCGTACCCGCTGGTGGTGGCGCCAAGCAGCTATCTGCTCAGCCCGGGTGCGGCGGACAACCTGCGGCGTTACGTGGCGGGTGGCGGGACGCTGCTGGTGTCGTACTTCTCCGGGATCGTCGACGGGCACGACGCCGTGCACCCCGGCGGCTATCCCGGCGCCCTGCGCGACCTGCTCGGCCTGGGGGTCGAGGAGTTCGAGCCGCTGGCCGACGGGCGCAGCGTCCGGCTCGACGACGGCCGCACCGCTGACACGTGGGCGGAGCGGCTGGAACTGCACGGCGCCACGGCGCTCGCGTCCTACGCCGACGGTCCGGCAGCCGGGCTGCCGGCGATCACCCGGCACGCGTACGGGAAAGGCCAGGCGTTCTACGCATCGACCAGGTTGACTTCCGAGGGCACCGCCGCTCTGCTGGACTCGGTGTCCGAGGCGGCCGGCCTGCCCCTGGCGCCGGACCTGCCCCCGTCCCTGGAGGTTGTCGAGCGGCACTCCGACACCGGCGCGTACCTGATCGCGATCAACCACGGGAGCAGCGAGGTCGTCGTGCCCGGCGACGGCGTCGAGCTGCTCACCGGGGACGTGGTGGCCGACGGCCTCCCGGTCCCGGCCGGAAGCTTCCGCGTCCTGCGGCGCGGCGACCAAACCCTCCCGAGGAGTTCCTGATGCTTCGCACACCCCCCGTCCTGGCCGCCGCCACCGCGGTGGCCGTCCTCGCCCTCGCCCCACCCGCGCACGCAGCCCCCGCCGACGTGCGCAACCCCGGCTTCGAGGCCGGCGCTGGTCAGGCC
>NZ_JBEZGQ010000503.1:0-6074 GCF_040650095.1 Actinoplanes sp. NPDC048791
GCGACCGCCGCCGGCAGCACCGGCACGCACGGCCTCAGCCGTCCGAGTCAGCGCCCGGCTCAGCTCTGCAGCTCGGCCGTCACCTGCTGGGCAATCTCCAGCTCCTCGTCCGTCGGGACCACGCAGACCCGCACCCGCGCCCCTTCCGGCGAGATGATGCGCTCGCCGCGCTCGTTGCGGGACGGGTCGATCGTGATGCCCAGCTCCGTCAGCCCGGCCAGCGAGGCGGCGCGGACCTGCGCGGAATTCTCGCCGACGCCCGCGGTGAACGTGATCGCGTCCGCGCCGCCCAGGACCGCCAGGTACATCCCCACGTACTCCTTGATCCGCCGGCAGTAGACGTCGAAGGCCAGCGTCGCCGCCGGGTCGCCCGCTGCCCGGCGCTCCTGCACCGCCCGCATGTCGTTCTCGCCCGCGAGTCCCTGGAGGCCGGCGAAGCGGGTCAGGGAGCGTTCGATCTCCTCGATCGGGAGCCCGGCGACCCGGTGCAGGTGGAAGATCACCGTCGGGTCGACGTCGCCGCTGCGGGTGCCCATCACGAGCCCGGACTGCGGGGACATGCCCATCGACGTCGCCACGCTGCGGCCGCCGGAGACCGCGCAGGCGCTCGCGCCGTTGCCGAGGTGCAGGGTGATCACCCGGGCCCGGTCCGCGGGCAGGTCGAGCAGCTCAGCGGTCTTGCGGGCCACGTACGCGTGCGAGGTGCCGTGGAAGCCGTAGCGGCGGATCTGCCAGCGCTCCGCCAGGGAGGCGTCGATCGCGTAGGCCACGCCGTCCGGGGGGATCGTCTGGTGGAACGCCGTGTCGAAGACGGCGACCTGCGGGACGTCGGGCAGCAGCTTGCGGGCCACCGCGATGCCGCTGAGCGCCGCCGGGTTGTGCAGGGGCGCGAGCGGGACCAGCCGCTCGATGACGGCGAAGAGCTCGTCGTCGATGACCGTGGCCCGGCCGAACTCACTGCCGCCGTGCACGACCCGGTGCCCGACCGCGCCGAGGCCCTCGACGTCGACCGCGGCCATCACCTGCTGCAGGGCGGCCTCGTGGTCGCCGGCGTCGCCGTCGGCCTCGCCGATGCGTTCGATCAGGCCCTTGGCCAGGGTCTCGGTGCCGTCGAAGAGGCGGTACTTGACCGAGGACGAGCCCGAGTTGAGCACGAGGATCTTCATGAGCGGGCCTGGATCGCGGTGATGGCCACCGTGTTGACGATGTCCTTGACCGTCGCGCCGCGGGACAGGTCGTTGACCGGGCGGCGCAGGCCCTGCATCACCGGGCCGACCGCCACCGCGTTGGCCGAGCGCTGCACGGCCTTGTAGGTGTTGTTGCCCGAGCTGAGGTCGGGGAAGACGAAGACCGTCGCCTTGCCGGCGACCACGCTCTCGGGCAGCTTGGTCGCCGCCACCCCCGGATCGATCGCCGCGTCGTACTGGATGGGTCCCTCCACGGGCAGGTCGGGGCGGCGCTCGCGGACCAGCTTGGTCGCGGCGGCCACCTTTTCCACGTCGGCGCCCGCGCCCGAGCTGCCGGTCGAGTAGGACAGCATGGCGACCCGGGGCTCGATGCCGAACGCCGCCGCTGTCTGCGCCGACGACAGGGCGATGTCGGCGAGCTGGGCCGCGTCGGGGTCCGGGTTGACCGCGCAGTCGCCGTAGACCAGCACGCGGTCGGCCAGCAGCATGAAGAAGACGCTGGAGGCGACGGACACCTCGGGCACCGTCTTGATGATCTCGAAGGCGGGCCGGATGGTGGCGGCGGTGGTGTGGTTGGCCCCGGACACCATGCCGTCGGCCCGGCCGGTGGCGACCATCATCGTGCCGAAGTAGTTGACGTCGCGGACCACGTCGTACGCCAGGTCGAGGGTCACGGCCCGGTGTTTGCGCAGCTCCGCGTACTGCTTGGCGAAGTCGTCGCGCCACTCGCTGGTGGCCGGGTCGATCAGCCGGGCCGCGCCGATCTCGACGCCCAGCTCGCGGGCCCGGCGGGCGATCTCGGCCGCGTCGCCGAGCAGGGTCAGGTCGGCGACGCCGCGGCGCAGTAGCGTCTCGGTGGCCCGCAGGATCCGTTCGTCGGTGCCCTCGGGCAGCACCAGGTGCCGGCGGTCGGCGCGGGCCCGTTCGATCAGGTCGTTCTCGAACATCAGCGGTGTCACCCGGCTGGACCGGGTCACATCGAGCAGCCGGGTCAGCTCGGCGGTGTCCACGTGCTTCTCGAAGGCGCCCAGGGCCGCCTCGACCTTGCGCGGGGTGGCCGGGCTGAGCTTGGCCTCGATCCGGCCGGCGGCGCTGATCGTGTGGTAGCTGTCGGACTGCACCACCAGCATGGCCAGCCCGGTGTTGAGCCGCTCGATGACCCGCACGGCGCGCGGATCGGGGAACTCGCCGAGGGTCAGCACCAGGCCGGCGAGCGTCACGTTGCCGGCGGCGTGCGCGGCGCTCGCGGCGACGAGCAGGTCGGCCCGGTCGCCCGGGGTGATGATCAGCGCCCCGTCGGTGAGGTGGTCGAGCACGGCCGGCACGTGCGCCGCGCCGACCACGTAGTCGAGCACGTCCCGGTCGAGGGCGGCCTCGCCACCGGTCACCACAGTGGCGTCGAGGGCGGCGGCGACCTCCGCGACGGTGGGCGCGGCGATGATCGGGATCTCCGGGATGACCCAGACCGGGACCGGCAGCCCGGCGGGCGGCGCCACCCCCTCGGGCACCCGGTTGGCGATCACGGCCAGCACGGTCGCGCTCAGATCCACAAGCGAGTGGTACGCCGAGCCGACCGCGGCCTGCAGATCGGAACGCCGGCCCTGCCCACCCACGACCGGCAGGACCACGCTGCCGAACTCGTTGGCCAGCCGCGCGTTGAAGGCCAGCTCGCGGGGCAGCTCGTCGTGCCCCTCCTCCTGGCCGTCGGAGAAGTCGCTGCCGATCACCACCACGGAGGCGCACTGCCGCTCGACCTCGCGGTAGCGCTCGACGATCCGGGAGATGAGCTCCTCGCGCTTGCCGTCGGCGACCAGGGCGGCGGCCTCGGCCACCGTGACCCCGAAGGAGTCCGCGTACGGAGCGACGGCCGGGTAGCGGGTGGTGAGCAGGGTCAGCAGCGGATCCTCACCGTGGCCCGGGACGACCGGCCGGAAGACGCCGATCCGGGCGACCCGCCGGGACAGCAACTCGACCAGCCCCAGGGCGACTGTGCCCTTACCGACGCCGGGGCCGACCCCGGCCACGTACACGCTGCTCGCCACGCCTTCAACCTACCGGCCGGGCCGGGATCGCGCCCGGGGTCGACCGACCCTGTGGACAAGGGCCGTCCGGCCCGCCGACCGCCGGTCCGCCGAGAGCGAACGGCGGGAAAACGGGGCGACGCCCGCGGGGGCATCTCGGTAGGTTCACCGTGATCAATCGCTGCGGGGGTGTAGTTGATGGCCGGCCAGGACGTGGGCGCCGAGGTCGACCGGTCGGTGTGGAAAGAGTTCACCGCGGGGATGGGCGGCCGCTGGGCCCCCACGCCGGGCAAGCTGCGGTATTTTACCGGGGGCGGGCCGGCCGTCGTGACGAGCGCGATACAGCGGCAGGTGGTGCCCCGGATGCAGCCCCGCGGCGTATGTCTGTCCACCGCCTGGGTCATCGCCGGGGTGCCCGCCGCGGTCGACGGTGGCGTGGACTCGCCGGCGTGGCTGGACCTGCGCGATCACCTGATCACCGCCGCCGCGCTCTTCTTCGCCATCCAGCTGTCGCTGCCGGTGCAGGCGTTCCTCGGCGAGCTGATGCGCCGGCGCATCGACGACCGGATCCGCGACCAGCTGATGGCCGACTCCTTCACCGGGTCCGGCATCGCCGTGCTGGAGGATCCCGAGGTGCTGGACCAGGCCGCCGACGGCATCTCCCTGCTGCGGTTCGCCGACTGGACGCCGGGTGCGGCCTGCGCCGGCTTCATCGCCCTGCTGTCGCGCTATCTGCAGACCGTCGCCGCCGTGATCGTCGTCGGCGTGGTGTGGCAGTGGTGGGCGGCGCTCGCGGTGCTGGCCGCCGGCCTGATCATCCGGTTCGGCTACCGCGTGGGCCTGTCCGTCTTCGGGCGCATCTACATGTCGCACCAGCGCACCCGGCGGCGGCGCTTCTACTTCCGGGACCTGTTGTTCACCGCGGTCGCGGCCAAGGAGATCCGGGTCTTCGGCCTGCTCGACTGGGTCGGCGACCGCTACGCGGACGCCTTCATGGCCAGCTCGGTCCCGGTCTGGCAGCAACGCCGCCGGATCTTCTACGGACCGTACGTGCTCTACACGCTCGTGGCGTTCGTCCTGCTCGGCGGGACGCTGGCACTGGCGGCCCGGGACGCGGCGGCCGGCGTGCTGGGCATCGGCGCGTTCCTGATCGTGATGCAGGCGGCGCTGTCCTCGGTCCGGATCGGCGCCTTCATCGCGGAGTCCGACGTGCAGACCGAGTACGGCCTGAACGCCCAGCAGGCGTTGCGCCGCCTCGGCGAGCTGACCGCCGCGGCCGCCGGCCCGGGCGGCGGTGACCTTCCCCCGCCCGACCTGCCGATCCGTGAGATCCGCTTCGAGCAGGTCACCTTCCGCTACTCGCCGGAGGCGCCGGCCGTGCTCGACCAGCTCGATCTGGTCATCCCCGCAGGCGCGTCGCTGGCCATCGTGGGGCTCAACGGCGCCGGCAAGACCACGCTGGTCAAGCTGCTCGCCCGCCTCTACGAGCCGGAGTCCGGCCGGATCACCGCCGACGGCGTGGACATCCGCACCTTCGAGGGCGCCGCCTGGCAGCGCCGGGTCGCGGCGATCTTCCAGGACTTCGTGCACTTCGAGCTGCCGGTCCGCGACAACGTCGGCTTCGGTGCCGGCGAGCTGAACGACGACGCGGCGATCGAGGACGCGTTGCGCCGCGCGGGTGCCCTGGACTTCGTCCAGCGGCTGCCGATCGGGCTCGACACGCCGCTGTCCCGGCAGTACACGGACGGTGCCGACCTCTCCGGCGGGCAGTGGCAGCGCATCGCGATCGCGCGAGCGTTGATAGCCGTGCAGGGCGGCGCCCGCGTGCTGGTGCTGGACGAGCCGACGGCGAGCCTGGACGCCCGGGCCGAGGTGGCGTTCTTCTCCCACTTCCTGGATCTGACCCGGGGCGCGACCAGCCTGGTGATCTCGCACCGCTTCTCCACGGTCCGCCGGGCCGACCGGATCGCGGTGCTGGAGCACGGCCGGGTGCTGGAGTCGGGCACCCACGACGAGCTGCTCGCCGGCGGCGGCCGCTATGCGGAGCTGTTCACCCTCCAGGCAGCCCGCTTCGCTGAGGACAAAGAGCCCGACGGTGACGAGCTGATCGAGGAGCCCGCTGATGCGTGACCTGTGGCTGGGCATCACCGGCGTGCTCGGCTCCTCGTGGCGGGCGAGCCGCGGCCGGCTGCTCATCTCCGCCTTCCTGATGCTGCTGGGCAACGTGAGCGCGCCCCTGATCGCCGTCTTCCTCGCGCTGACCACGGACGCGGCGCTGGGCCGGGGCACCTCCGCGGCGGTCTGGGCGGCGGCTGCCGTGGCGGTCGTCGCGCTGCTCAGCCTCACCATGGAGCACTTCGCACACATCTTCTTCTTCGAGCTCGCCGACCTGCATCACCTGCGCATCGAGCGGGAGATCGGTGACCTCGCGCACGGCACGGCCGGGCTGGACCAGCACGAACGGCAGGACTACGCCGACCGGATGGAGCTGCTGCGCAAGGAGAGCTGGGAGGTGGCCGCGGGCGTGCAGACGGTGCTCACCGCGCTCACCCTGTCCGTGCAGATCGTGCTGACCGGGGTGCTGCTCGCGCGGCTGGAGCCGTGGTTGCTGTTGTTGCCGCTTTTCGCCGTACCGCCGCTTGTCGCCGGCCGGATCGGTGAGGCCCGCCTGGAGCGGGCCGAGCTCACCACCGCGGAATCCCGCCGGCTCGGGTGGCACCTGCTGGAGCTGGCCGTGAGCCCGGCCGCCGCCAAGGAGATCCGACTGTTCGCCCGGCGGATCCGCCGCATGGTCACCGTGGTCCCGTCGGCGTGGTCGAACGCGACGGTGTCCATCACCTGGCGGATGAGCTGCAGGCCGCGGCCC